>JBGUER010000127.1:0-9261 GCA_041821285.1 Clostridiaceae bacterium | reverse complement strand
AACTCAGAAATAAATGTTAATATAAAAACTAAAATCAGAAGGATTGGAGCAATAAAATGAATATATTTCAAAAATATGTCAATAATATAATTATAAATAAGAAATTTATAAAATTTTTTTAGCAAATAATTGGGGGATTAAAATGAAAAAATTTACTTTATTTGTTTTTGTAATTATTATTATTGTGGCTTTATTGCCTAGAATGGCTAATGCTCAAGATGAGAAGGTGCAGGAAGATATAGCATCAAAAATAATAAGATTTCATGTTATTGCAAATAGCGATTCAGTTGAAGACCAAGCTTTAAAAATAAAGATAAAGGATGAAGTTTTGAGATATATTGCTCCAAAACTTGAAAATTCTAAAGATATAGAAGAATCTAGAATAATTCTAAATAAATACGACGATGATATAAAAGCAATAGGGGAAAATATTATTAGTGAAAATGGATATAGCTTTAAAATAAATACAGAATTATCTAATGAAAATTTCCCTGTAAAATCCTATGGTGATATAATTTTGCCTCAAGGTAAATATGAGGCATATAGAATAATAATAGGTGATGGCAAGGGTCAAAATTGGTGGTGCGTTATGTTTCCACCCCTTTGTTTTGTAGATATAACAAAAGGTGAAGAATCAATAAGTAAAACAAAAGAGGAAATGAAAAATGTTTTAACAAAAGAGGAATATGAAATTGTTAATAATAATGATGCCATGGGTAAAGAGAATCATAAAGTTATAGTTAAATTTAAAATTGTTGAACTGATAAAAGAAAAAATTAATAAAATTTTGTGATTTAATAAATTTTCGAATAAATTTCACTATTAAACAAATAATAAAACAAATTGAAAGATTATATTTATGAGTAAATTATTTTAATATTTAAGTATAATGGGGTGATTTTATGAAAAATAGTACTAGGAGAATATTATATACATTTGCTGTAACGTCTATAGTCGTTTTCTCAACATCATTTGCAATTCTTATGACTTTGGAAAGAATGGATTATAGGAATTATCTTCAAGGTGAATACAGTAAAAATATATATGAATTAATATCCTCTGTAGAAAATATTAAAACTGAGCTTGGGAAAGTTGCAGTTACTGGGTCTAGAGAACAAAGAATGATTTTATTTGAAGAAATATTTAGGCATTCCACTTCAGCTAACAATGAACTGAATTCTCTTCCAGTATCACAACGTGTAACTAGTGATACTAGCAAATTATTATCACAAGTTGGTGATTTTTCGTTTGTTTTAGTTAAATCATCTTCAGAAGGAAATGATATAACGGAAGAAGATTATGAGAGTTTAGACATTCTTAGAAAGGAAGCTTCATCTTTGCTAGAAGATTTAAATAAAACTGCTTCTGATATTAATAAAGGAAGGGTTTCGTGGGGCGAAATAAGGAAAAAAACAACCAGTGTTTTAGCAAAGCGAAGTGCAGAATCTATCGAAAACAAGTTTGAGGCTATTCAAAAACAAGTAGTTAGCTATCCAGCTTTAATTTATGATGGACCTTTTTCGGATAATATAATGGAGATTGAACCTTTGATTAATAAAGAAAAGGAAGTAAGTGAAGAAGAAGCTATTGAAATTGTAAAAAAAGCAGTAGGTGAAAATAGAATATTAGACATAACTTCTTCAGAGGATAAAATGTCAGGTGAAAAGAATACAATTTCAACTTTTAGATTTGTAATAAAAGTAAAAGATAGAGATGACGGTGACATTGTATGTGAGGTTACAAAACATGGCGGAAAAATATTTTACCTTATTGATGGAAGAAATATAGGTCAACCTAAAATAGAACAAGAAGAAGTGAAGGAAAAAGCAAATGAGTATTTAAGTAATTTAGGATATGAAAATATGGAACCTTCTTATGAAATGGTTTATGAAAATTCTATGATAATAAATTATATATATAAAGATAATGATGTTTCTATATATCCAGACCAAATAAAATTAAAAATAGCTTTAGATGATGGCAGTATTGTTGGCATAGAAGGAGAAAAGTATTTAGTTTCACATGTTAAAACTAGAGATAATATTAGTCCTAAAATATCAGAGAATGAAGCAAGCTTAAAGGTTAGTGAAAGATTAAATATTCAAATGGTTAGGCTAGCAGTTATTCCAACTGAAACAAATAAAGAAGTATTGTGTTATGAATTTTATGGAACATATGGTGAAGATGAATATATAGTGTATATTAATGCTGATAATGGATATGAACAGAAGATAATTCAAATAATAAATACAAATAATGGAAGGTTAACTATGTAAAAGCTCTTTTGAGCTTTTATTTTTTTAAATGTGTTAAAATATAATTTGATTTGTGGCATAATATATATATTAAATAATTAATTTTATGTGAGGAGTTTGAAAATGAAAAAGAAAATAGCTATTTTATTTGGTGGACAATCTACTGAACATGAAGTTTCTAGGGTTTCTGCATCATCTGTTTTAAGAAATATGAATCCTAAACTTTATGAAATAATTCCTATAGGTATCACTAAAAGTGGAAAATGGTTTCAGTATTCAGGAAATTATGATAGGATAGAGGATGGAAGTTGGGAAAAAGATGAATTTTGTAAATTAGAAGAAGGGCAAAACCTTTTATTTAAAAAAGAGGTTGATGTAGTTTTTCCCGTTCTTCATGGCTTATTTGGCGAAGACGGAACTATACAAGGTCTTTGTAAATTATTAAATATTCCATGTGTAGGTCCATCGGTTCTGTCTTCAGCTGTTTGTATGGATAAGGTATATACTAAATATATTTTAGAAAATTTTAATATTAAACAAGCGGATTATATAGTAATAAAAGATAAAGAATATGAGCAAAATAATAATGGGTTTATAAATGAAATAGAAAATAAATTTAATTATCCTGTTTTTATAAAACCTGCAAATAGTGGTTCTTCTGTTGGTATAACCAAAGCTCATGATATATTAGAGCTTAAAGAAGGTATAAAAAATGGTTTTAAACATGATAGAAAACTTTTGGTGGAAGAAAATATTAATGGAAGAGAGATAGAAGTTGCAGTGCTTGGTAATGATTATCCTAAAGCAGCTATTCCAGGTGAAATTATACCAGCTAAAGAATTTTATGATTATGAAGCTAAATATAATAATGAAGATTCTAAATTATTAATTCCAGCAAATCTTAGCCATGAAAAAATGGAAGAAATAAAGGGCATAGCTGTAAATGTCTATAAGATATTAGATTGCGCTGGAATGTCAAGAGTTGATTTTATGGTTGATAAGATTACTCAAGAAGTTTATTTAAATGAAGTAAATACAATTCCAGGTTTTACGAAAATAAGCATGTACCCTAAATTATGGGACAAAACTGGAATTCCATATAGTGAATTAATAGATGAACTAATAAAACTTGCAAATGAACGAAATATAAAATAGGAAAGGTGATTAAATGACTAGAGCTTTAGCTTTAATATCAGGAGGATTAGATAGTTTACTTTCTGCAAAACTTATAAAGGATCAAGGAATAGAGGTTATAGGAATAACATTTAGATCTTATTTTTTTAATGAGGAAAATGCATTAAGGATGATAAATCAGATAGGTATAGAATTAAAAATAGTAGATTTTTCTGAAAATCATTATGAAATGCTTAAAAACCCTAAACATGGTTATGGAAAAAACATGAATCCTTGCATAGATTGCCATGCTATGATGTTAAATTATGCAGGTAAACTATTAGAAGAAATGAATGCAGATTTTTTAATAACTGGTGAAGTATTAAATCAAAGACCTATGTCTCAAAAAAAGTCTGGTTTAGATATAGTTAAGAGAGATTCAAATTTTTCCGATAAAATACTTAGACCACTTTGTGCTAAAATGTTACCGCCTACAGAAATGGAGTTAAATGGTTTGGTGGATAGAGAAAAATTATTAGATATATCAGGTAGATCTAGAAAAAGACAGATGGAATTAGCTGAAATGTGGAATATAAAAGATTATCCATCTCCAGCAGGAGGTTGCTCGTTAACAGAACCGAATTTTTCAAGAAGATTAAAAGATTTAATGGATCATAATGAGTTTCCAACTCAAGAAGAAGTTGAAAGTTTAAAACTTGGTAGACATTTTAGAGTAAGTGACAATGTGAAAGTGATTTCTTCTAGGACTGAGGAAGAGGGAAATGCCATGAAAAAGTTGTTAAATGATAACAATACTATTTTTATTGCAAAGAATTTTAATGGTAGTTTAATAGTATTAATAGGTGAAGGAAATACAAAAGATTTAGAAATAGCAGCTAAAATAACAGCAAGATATTCAAAAGGTAAAAATGAAAACAAAGTATTGGTGAATTATGGAAAATTTGGAGCAGCTTTTGATGAATCGGTGGAAGTTAAACCAGCAACTGAAGAAGAAATAAATCAATATATAATTTAGCGGGGTATACTATGGGCGAAAATGCATTAATATCTTTAAAAAGTATTCAAGATGAGCAGAAAAAAGATAAAATAGAGATAATAACACCTGGAAAATTTTATGATAAAGATGGAGTTTTTTATGCAGTTTATAAAGAAACTAAGATTTCAGGCATGGAGGGAACAACCACTACTTTTAAAATTTATCCTGATAAGTTTACTCTTATAAGGTTTGGAACCACATCTACTACAATGGAATTTGAAGAAGGCAAAGAAAAGATTATTATGTATAATACTCCATATGGAATGTTAGAAATGAAAGTGTGTACTAATTTCATGAAAATTGATGTAGATGACAAAGGTGGAGAAATTTTTATTGATTATGAAATGATAGTACCTGGACAACAACCAATAACAACAAATTTAGAAATAAATATCAAGGCTTAAAACAAAAAAAATAAAAAGGTATAGTAATACCTTTTTATTTGTGTTATGATAATAAATGTGTTTTTACATAAAACACGCATTATATTTTATAGTGTATTTATTATTATATTTTAAAATTAATAGGTTGTCAATAGGAAGAATAAAAAAAATGGGAGGAATTTAATTGAATACAAAATACATATTTGTAACAGGCGGAGTTGTTTCTGCTTTAGGAAAGGGAATAACTGCTGCTTCTTTAGGAAGGCTTTTAAAGAATAGAGGGTTAAAAGTATCTGTTCAAAAATTTGATCCATATTTAAATGTAGATCCAGGAACTATGAGTCCATATCAACATGGTGAGGTTTTTGTAACGGATGATGGTACAGAAACTGATTTAGATTTAGGTCATTATGAAAGATTTATAGATGAGAATTTAGGAATATATAGCAACGTTACTACAGGTAAAATATATGGCTCAGTAATATCTAAAGAAAGAAGAGGAGACTATCTAGGCGCTACTGTACAGGTAATTCCTCATATTACTAATGAAATTAAGAGTAATGTTTATAAAGTTTCAAAAGGAAAAGAAGTTGATGTAGTTATAACTGAAATTGGAGGAACTATAGGAGATATAGAATCCCTTCCATTTTTAGAAGCAATAAGGCAGATAAAATACGAGGTAGGAATTGAAAATGTTTGTTTTATTCATGTAACACTTGTGCCTTACCTTAGAAAAGCTGGAGAATTAAAAACAAAGCCTACTCAACATTCAGTTAAAGAATTAAGAAGTATAGGTATACAACCAGATGTTATTGTATGCAGATCAGAAAAAGAATTAAACCAAGGATTAAAGGACAAAATAGGACTTTTTTGCAATATAGATGGAGACTCAGTAATACAAAATTTGGATGCTGAAAATCTATATGAAGTTCCTCTTATGCTTCACAATGAAGGATTAGACACTTTAGTATGTAAAAAGCTTAATATAGAATGTGGAGAAGTAGATAATAGAAATTGGATAGAAATGGTTGATAGACTTAAGAATTTAAAAAAACAAGTAGTTATTGGTCTTGTTGGAAAATATACCGAACTTCATGATGCTTATTTATCTGTGGTAGAATCATTAAATCATGGTGGACTTGCTAATGATGCTGAAGTTAAAATAAAATGGATAAATTCAGTAGATATCGAAGAAAAAAATGCAGAATTTTATTTATCTGACGTTGATGGAATTTTAGTTCCTGGTGGTTTTGGAGATAGAGGAATAGAAGGTAAAATAGAAGCTGTTAGATATGCAAGAGAAAATAAAATACCATTTTTCGGGATATGTCTTGGTATGCAATGTGCAGTCATAGAGTATTCTAGAAATGTATTAGGATATAAAAAAGCAAACAGCTCTGAAATAGACCCTCAAACTAAATATCCTGTAATAGACCTTATGATAGAACAAAAGGATATAGATGAATTAGGTGGAACTATGAGATTAGGATTATATCCTTGTGTATTAAATAAAGAATCTTTTTCTTATAAAGCTTATGAAGAAGAAAAAATTGATGAAAGACATAGACATAGATACGAGTTTAATAATAAATACAGAGAAGAATTGATGAAATCAGGATTATCTATAGCAGGTTTAAGTCCTAATGAGAAATTAGTTGAGATTATTGAAATTAAAAATCATCCTTGGTTTGTAGGTGTTCAATTCCATCCAGAATTTAAATCAAGACCTAATAGACCACATCCTTTGTTTAAAGATTTTATAAAAGAATCTTTAAAAATAAAAGAAAGCAAATAGGATAAAAATATTAGTAAAAAACGAGTAAATTTGATAAAAAGAGTAAAAGTGATGACTTTTACTCTTTTTTATATATTAACCTTTACAATTTAAGGATTATAGTATTTAATATAATTGAGTGCTTAATAAAAAATGGATTAAATAAATTTAATAGGGTATAATTTATAGACAAACATATCTAAAATCTTTTTTATCCCATTGATATATAAGTTAATAAAACGGAGGTGCAGCTATTGGATAGTAATCTTAATAGCTTAAATCTATCAGAGCTTAAAGAAATAGCAAAAAAGGCTGAAATAAAGAACATATCCAAATTCAGAAAAAATGAGCTTATTGAGAAGATTCAAGCTTCTTCTATACCTTTTGTAAAAAAAGACGGAGAAATATTGACAGAAAACATAACCAGCAAAAGTGAAGTTGTAGAAGAAAATAAAAATGAGAAAATACAAAATGTGACACAGGTAGAAGATGATAAAAGAGAAAGATTAAAAAACATAATAGAAGAGAGCGGATCGGGTAAAGGTGTTCTTGAAATAAATGAAAATAATTCTTATGGGTTTTTAAGAGGTAAGAATTATTTAACATGTACCGACGATATATATGTATCTCCTGCACAAATCAGAAGATTCAATCTACAAACAGGCGATGAAGTTGTTGGAAAGGTTAGAGAAGCTAAAGAAGGAGAAAAATTTAGAGCTTTAGTTTATGTTCAAAGTGTAAATGGTGAGAGACCAGAAAAAGCCGTTGGAAGAAAGCCTTTCGAAGATTTAACTCCAGTTTATCCTACTGAGAGAATAAGATTAGAAACTGATAAAAATGATTTATCTTCAAGACTTATGGATATAGTATCTCCTGTAGGAAAAGGACAAAGAGGTATAATAGTAGCGCCACCCAAAGCAGGTAAAACTACTTTACTTAAAAAAATAGCTAAAAGTATAATGAATAATCATGCTGAAATGAAACTAATTGTTCTTCTTATAGATGAAAGACCTGAAGAAGTAACGGATATGAGGAGATTTGTTGGAGACCGAGGAGAAGTTATATTTTCCACTTTTGATGAAGAACCAGATCATCATACTAAAGTAGCTAGGATGGTTTTAGCAAGAGCTAAAAGAATGGTTGAACAAAAGCAGGATGTAGTAATTTTATTAGATAGTATTACAAGACTTGCTAGGGCGTATAATTTAACTATAACACCAACAGGAAGAACGTTGTCAGGAGGATTAGATCCTGGTGCTTTAATTATGCCAAAGAAATTTTTTGGCGCAGCAAGAAAAATAGAAGAAGCAGGGTCACTTACTATTTTAGCAACTGCATTAATAGAAACTGGAAGTAGAATGGACGATATGATATTTGAAGAGTTCAAAGGAACTGGTAATATGGAAGTTCATTTAAATAGAAAACTTCAAGAAAGAAGAATATTTCCAGCTATTGATATATATAAATCTGGTACAAGAAAAGAAGATTTATTATTATCAAATGAAGAAAAGGAAGCTTCTTATAAAATTAGAAAAATTCTATACAATGAAAATAATTTAGATAAGGTGACAGAAGACCTTATTAAGATTTTAGTAAAGACGAAAAATAATAAAGAAACAGTAGAATTTATTAATAAATTAAAATAACAATAAAAAAATGGGAAAGACATTTGTCTTTCCCATAGTTTTATTCTTCTTCGTTATCAATTTTAATGTTGAATTTCTTCATGAATTTATCTACTCTTCCACCAACGTCAACAAGTTTTTGTTTGCCAGTATAGAATGGATGGCATTTTGAACATATTTCAACTTTTAATTCAGGTTGTGTTGAACCTGTAGTAAATGTATTTCCACATGCGCACTTAACTACCGCTTCATGATAGTACTTTGGATGTATGCCTTCTTTCATAGTATTCACCTCTTTTAAAATTTTATTGCATAGATTCAGCCATGCAACTACTAGATTATAGCATAATAAAAATAAACAAGTCAATATAATAAATTGAATTTAAACATCATATAGGGTAAAATAAATCTAGACTAGATAATAAATGGGGGAATATAATGAGTAAACTGTATTTTAGGTATGGAGCTATGAATTGTGGAAAGTCCACCAATCTTCTTCAGGTTGCTTATAATTATGAAGAGCGAGGAATGAATATATTAATAATAAAACCTGAAACAGATATAAAAGGTAGTAATTGCGTGGTGTCAAGATTAGGTGTAAAAAGGGAAGTAGATATACTCATAAACAAACAAGATAACATATTAGAAAAAATAAAACAATATATGGATAAAGTAAAGATAATTCATTGTATACTGATAGACGAAGTTCAATTTTTAAAAAAACAGCAAATTGATGAATTGTTTTATATAGCTGTAAATTTAGATATACCGGTAATATGTTATGGGCTTAGAACTGATTTTTTAGTTAATGGATTTGAGGGAAGTGAAAGATTGCTCCTTATAGCACATAGTTTAGAAGAATTAAAAACTATATGTACTTGTGGAAAAAAAGCAATGTTAAATGGGAGGAAAATTAATGGTGAATTTGTATTTGAAGGAGATCAAATAGCTATAGATAACGTTAGTAATGTTGAATACATATCACTTTGTCCAAAATGTTATTTTGATTATAAGAAGAAATATGAAAAAAGGCGGGTGATAAAATGACAAAAAA
>JBGUER010000126.1:0-9270 GCA_041821285.1 Clostridiaceae bacterium | reverse complement strand
GGGATATGATTCCAGGAACTGTTAATTTTTGGGAAATGATTGAGTTTGCATTTTATTTAAGGAGAATAAAATATGATGGATTTATAACAGCCGATGTATTTCCACAAAGATTAGATACCGTAAGAACATTTGAAGAAACTTTTAATTGGTTCGATATATTATTAAAATTAGCAGATAAAATGGATGAAAAAGAAGTCTTGGATTTGATGAATAAAAATGACATATTTGCAGTTCAAGAAATATTAAAAAAGATTATACTCTAATATTTAAAAGGAGATATAAATTGGACAATGAGGATATTTTAATAAAAGGTACAAAAGAAATTCCTATTATAATAATGAATAAAATAGAAAATAAAAATAAACTTAATATAGAATATATGAATAATATTATTGAAATTATTAATAGATTAACTAAAGAAGGAGCCAATACTATTATATTGACACATAATGGAAAGTACTTTTGCGGTGGAGGGGAGTTGGGAAATTATATAGAAAAGACCTCTATTGAGATAGAAGAATTTGGAGATGCTTTTATTAGGCTTCATAAAACTGTTAGTTTTTCACCTATACCAATAATAGCAGCATTAAAGGGGAATGCAGAAGGTGGTGGCTTTAATCTTTTAGAAGCTTGTGATTTTGCAGTAGCATCTTATGATTCTAAATTTAGTGTTCCAGAGATTCATTCTGGAATAGCGCCAATGATGGCTTTAACAGGAGTTTCTAGAGTTACTAACAAGAAAAAATGCTATGAAATGGCTTTGCTCGGAAGAGAAATTGATGCTGAAACTGCAAAAAATATAGGTCTTGTTAATGAAATTTGCCATGAGAAGAATGTAGTGAAAATTGCACAGGATATAGCAAGAGAAATTAGCTTGAAAGATCCAACAGCCATAAGACTTTGTAAATCTTTGTATAGGCAAATAGATAATAAAAATTACGAGCAACAGTTAGAACTTGGACTTTTAAATTTAATAAATTTATTGAAATCTAAAACATAAGAAAATGATTACTGGATTGAAAGGCAGAAGAATAAAAAAATTATTCATATAAGTGATAGTAACTTAGGTAAAACCTAAGCTGTTATAAAATTTAATTTGTGGGGGATGTGTAAAAATGAAAAAAAATCAAATCATCATCGTTGCTGTAATAGTTATAGCAGTAATCATAGGAGCGGTTGTCTTAGGTAGTGGTAAGGGTAAAGATAAGGTAGAAGATTATCCAACAAGACCAATAGAACTTATTGTACCTTATGGAGCAGGTGGAGGCACCGATGTTTGGAATCGTACATTAGCGGCAGAAATGCAAGAAACTTTAGGAGAAAATATAACTGTTAGTAATATGACAGGTGGAACAGGAGCAGTTGCTACAGATTACGTATTAAAAGCAGAACATGATGGCTATAGGATACTTGGTACATCAGAGACAAACCTTCCAATACCAGTTATGGCTGGAGTAAAAACTACAGCTAAGGATTGGGATTACTTTATATGTGCAGGTTCTCCAGGAGTAGTTTGTGTACATGCGGATTCACCATATAAAACAATAGATGATCTTATAGAGGCTGCAAAGGCTAAACCAGATACTATAAAAGCTGCAACAACATCATCAGGTTTGTGGTTTATTCAAGCAACAATATTAAATACTGCAGGAGATATGCCAATAGGATATTCACCATATGATGGAAGCAGACCAGCAATACTTGCTTGTGTTAGTAAGGAAACAGATTTAGTTGTAGCATCTGCAGGAGAAGTTAATGAGTTTGTAAAAGCAGGAACTTTAAGACCTTTAGCTGTTATGAAAAAAGAAGCTTATGATTTCCCAACTGTTGGGGAAATACCAGCAATAACAGATTCATTGCCAGGAGTTTCTGATTATTTACCATTAGACCAATGGATTGGATTTTCAGTGCCATCTGATACACCTAAAGAAGTTAAGGATGCTTTAACAAAAGCATTTAATGAAGCAATGAAAAGCGATACTGTAAAAAATATGGCTGACGAACAATTATCTACATTATTTGGACTATCAGGAGAAGAAGCTGATAGTATGGCTGAAGCAATGCAAAGTAAAATGTGCTATTTATTAAAAGACATGGAACTAACTCAATATGACCCAAAAGAAATGGGAGTTCCAGAACCTTAGTAGTTAATAACTAGAGATAATACTACTCATTTGAGTAGTATTATCCTATTATCAATTGGAAGGAGATATAGAATGAATAAAAAGTCATTAAGACAAGCTGATTTAATAATGAGCACTATTTTATTTGTATTTTCAATATATGTGGCAATTGAGTCTATAAGGTTAATGTTAAGTACTTTAGATAGAGGAATAGGAGAATGGTACTCATCTCCTGGTCTATTACCGCTAATAATAGGAATATTATTGTGTGTATGTTCTATAGATTTATTTAGGACAGCTTGGAAGTTTGGTGCAAGATATAGTTTCATTAATAAAAGTTCATTAGGTAATTTAGTGAAAAGCAAAGTGTTTATCAATGCATCGATAGTAATTGCATTGATAGCTATTTATATTTTTTTATTGTTAAAATTTTTACCTTATTGGTTAGCTACCTTTATATTTCTATTTTGTTTTATATCATTTTTTAAAGGTAAAAATAATAAAGAACTTATTATTGCTTTTATTATTTCAGCTTCAAGTACAGCGATATTAACTTATGGATTTGGGACTCTAGCTCAAATCCCATTGCCTTAGGGAGGTGTAATGTATGGATGGATTTATTATATTTTTTCAACAGTTAATAGCACTTTTGAATCCTATGGTAATAATTCTTATGTTTATTTCAACAACCCTTGGAATACTAATAGGTGCATTACCAGGGCTTACGGCAACAATGGGAATAGCTCTTCTTACAGGACTTACCTTCAGAGCAACTGATGTTCAATCATTTACAGTGCTTATGGGTATATATGTAGGGGGTATATATGGAGGAAGCTTATCTGCTATACTCTTAAATGTTCCAGGAACAGCGTCCGCTGCAGCAACAGCTATAGAAGGACATAAACTTTCTTTAAAAGGGGAAGCAGAAAATGCTATTATTGCCACTAGAACAGCTTCTATTATAGGAACTGTTATAGGAATGTTGGCGCTTTTAATAGTAACTCCTTTATTAACTAAAATAGCATTAAGTTTTACATCACCAGAGTATTTTATGCTTGCTTTGTTTGGAGTTTTAATATGTGGAAGTATAGGAGGGAAAGACCTTGTAATAAAAGGGTGGATAGCAGGTTTACTTGGTTTGTTTTTTGCAATAATAGGGCAAGATGATATTTTCTCTATTCCAAGATTTATGTACGGGAATTCTAACCTCTTAGGCGGAATTCAAATTATTCCAGCTATGATAGGATTTTATGCTATTCCAGAAGTTATAAAAGCTTTTACTGGACAATCTGAAATAAATAATGATGATGTTTTTGTATCTAATGCTCCAAGACGAAAAATGTTTCCAATAATGAAGAAATCATTAAGGACAATTATACAATCAGCTTTAATCGGGGTAGGTATTGGGTCATTGCCAGGAGTTGGTGAAGATGTTGCAGCTTGGGTTGCGTATGATACTTCAAAAAAAACAAGTAAACATCCTGAAGAATATGGAAATGGATCATGGGAAGGGGTTGTAGCACCTGAGGTTGGTAACAATGCAGCTATTGGTGGAGCACTTATTCCGCTATTAACTTTAGCAGTTCCAGGAAGCCCGCCTGCCGCAGTTTTATTAGGTGCATTTTTATTACATGGAATAAGACCAGGTCCAATGTTAACTACTGAGTTTCCCAATTTTATATATATGATGGCTGCTTTAATATTGCTTGGTGTATTTTGTATGTGGATTGTAGGATTATTGATAGCTAAACCAATGAGTAAAATACTAAAAATCAATCCTGTATATTTAATGCCAGTTGTAGCAGCGTTAAGTATAATAGGTGCTTTTGCGATAAACCTTAATTTCTTTGATTTAGTAATAGTGTTTTTATTTGGTATATTAGGATATTTTCTTGATAAAATGGGATATTCGCCAGCACCAATAGTTTTAGGCTTGATATTAGGAAGGTTAATCGATGATAATTTTAGAAGAACTTTAGTTGTTCATAATGGAAGTTTTATGGCTTTTATTACAAGACCAATAAGCTTATTATTTCTTGTGATAATAATTATTACCATTGTTAGGCAAATAATGAATTCAAAAAAAACTAGAAATAATACTAAGGTAGGCTAATTAAGAAATGGAGGAAGGAATATGAACGAAGAAAAGGTTGGATTTTTAAAAGAAAAAGCTAAGGATGTTAGAAAAAATCTTCTAACTATGATATATGAAGCAAAATCTGGACATCCAGGAGGTTCATTATCAGCTGCAGATATATTTACAGCTCTATATTATGATGAATTAAATATTGATCCTAAAAATCCTAATTGGAGGGATAGAGATAGATTAGTATTATCTAAGGGACATTGTTGTCCTGTTTTATATACAGTTCTTGCGATGAAAGGATATTATGATTTTAATATAATTCATACGTTAAGAAAAAATGGGTCTATTTTGCAGGGACATCCTGATATGCATAAAGTTCCTGGAGTAGATATGTCCACTGGTTCTTTAGGACAGGGTTTGTCAGTAGCACTTGGAATGTCTATAGCAGCCAAAAGAGATAATATGGAATCAAGAGTTTTTGCTATTTTAGGTGATGGTGAAAATGATGAAGGACAAATATGGGAAGCAGCTATGAGTGCAGCAAAATATAAGGCGGATAACTTAATAGTCATAGTTGATAGAAATAATCTGCAAAATGATGGATGCTGCACAGATATTATGCCATTATTTAATTTGCCTGAAAAATGGAGGGTGTTTGGATGGGAAGTGAAAGAAATTGATGGGCACAATATGGAAGAAATTCTTGAAGCATTTGAATGGATTAAAACTATAAAACAAAAACCCATTTGTATAGTAGCTAATACGGTAAAAGGAAAGGGAGTTTCTTTTATGGAAAATGTTGTAGCGTGGCATGGAATGGCCCCAAATAAAGAACAATATGAAATAGCCATAAGAGAAATTGAGGGGGTGAAATAAATGAAAGGCAGGGCAACAAGAGAAGGATTTGGTGATGAAATATTAGAATTAGGTAAATTACATGAGGATATATATGTAGTTGATTGCGATATATCAAAATCAGTAAAGACTATGGAATTTTCAAAGCAAATTCCAGAAAGACATGTAAATGTTGGAATAGCGGAGCAAAATGGAGCAGGAGTAGCAGCAGGGCTTGCTACTATGGGAAAAGTTCCTTTCATTAGTACCTACGCAGTTTTTGGCAGTATGAGAATGCTTGAACAAATAAGGACTTCTGTATGTTATCCAAGATTAAATGTTAAGATAGCTTGTAGTCATGGAGGGCTAACACCAGCTAATGATGGTGCGACACATCAAGGAATTGAGGATATGGGTATATATAGAACTATACCAAATATGACTATTATTATGCCAGCTGACTATAATTCAACAAGAAAATTGGTAAGAAAGGCATATGAATTTAATGGCCCAGTATATTTAAGATTTACAAGGGATGCAGTTCCAATGTTTTATGATGAAAATGAAGAATTTGAAATAGGAAAAGGAAAAGTGTTGAGGCAAGGTAGAGATATATGTATAATTGCTATAGGAGATATGTTACATCCTGCATTAGAAGCTGCTGATAAATTAGAAAAAAAAGGTGTTAGTGTAGAAATTATAGATATGTTTACATTAAAGCCATTAGATATTGAATTAGTAGTAAAGTCTTTAAATAAAATAGGAAAGATAATAACTGTTGAGGATCATAATTTCTACAATGGGCTAGGAAGTGCAGTAGCTGAGGTTATAGCGGAAAATGGAAATGGAATCCTAAGAAGAGTAGGGATAAAAGATCATTTTGGAGAGTCAGCACCATATGATGAATTATTAAAAAAATATAATATGGACTCAAATTATATAGTTAAAATGGCGGAAGAACTAGTAGAAAAATAATAATTTTAACAAGGTAGGTGTTGATTTTTGGATAAAAAATGGAATGTATATGTAACAAGGATGATTCCGAGTGAAGCTATAGAACTTCTTGAAAATCATTTTGATGTAGAAATAAATCCATTGGATAGAGTATTAGATAAAGAAGAACTTATAGAAAAAGTAAAAGGAAGAGATGCAGTTTTATGTTTGCTAACAGATAATATTGATGAAGAAGTTTTTAAAGCTGCTGGGAGAAATTGCAAAATATTTGCAAATTATGCTGTAGGGTATAATAATATAGATGTAGAAACTGCAACAAAACATAATATTATGATTACCAATACACCAGGTGTTTTAAATGATGCTACAGCAGATTTGGCATGGACACTATTATTTTCAACTGCAAGAAGAGTTGTAGAAGCTGATAAATATTTAAGAGATGGATTATATAAAGGCTGGAGTCCAATGCTCTTTTTAGGTCAAGATATTACAGGAAAAACTTTAGGAGTTGTTGGAACTGGGAGAATTGGTAGTAATTTTGCTAAAAAAGCTTTAGGGTTTGACATGAAAATAATATATAGTGATATAAAGAGAAATGAGGAATTTGAAAAATTAACCAATGCTACTTATGTTGACTTTGAAACTTTATTAAAAGAAGCTGATTTTGTTTCTCTTCATGTGCCACTACTATCTTCAACTACACATCTTATAGGAGAGAAAGAACTTAAACTTATGAAAAAAACAGCAATATTGATAAATACTTCAAGAGGACCTGTAGTTGATGAAAAAGCTTTAGCTAATGCATTAAAATATGGAGAAATATGGGGTGCTGGTCTTGATGTTTACGAGGAAGAACCAAAGGTTTCTGAAGAACTAATAAAGCTTAATAATGCAGTTCTTCTTCCACATATAGCTAGTGCTACTATAGAAACAAGAACTAATATGGGAATTATAGCAGCTTCAAATATAGTATCAGCTTATAAGGGAGAAATTCCTGAAAATATTGTTAATAAAGAAGTTCTTGATTAATTTTGTAAAGAGTAAAGAACAAAGAGTTTTAAGCCCTTTGTTCTTTTCTTTTTTCTATTATTAATATTGTTAAAGAAATAGTTATTCCTAAAATGCAGCAAACTAAGATAATATTAAAATAAGTATATAAGGGAAGGTTACCATAGGAATAAGATATAATTTCTTTTGATATTATGCTAAAGCATCTATTAGCGGCAGCTACATCTATATAAGCTGCATCATCATCTAAGCTATGAATTTTAGAAATGTCATTGTCACAGAAAGTTATTGCATCTATACCAGCTTTTCTAAATGGAACGTGGTCTGAAGAATCTTTATAAAGATAATTAAAATATATCTTTTCATCTGTGCAATAATCAGCAATAGTAGTTACAAAAGGAAGAGATGGTGAATCTTTTTCTCCGGTCATTATACATAAAGGTGCGTTACTTGAGCCTATCATATCAAAATTTATCTCTCTACCATCTTTTATTTTATCAAAATTATTTTCAACAAAATAGCTAGAGCCTGTAAATCCACATTCTTCACCATTAAATAAAACCAAATAAATATCTCCTTTAGGAGTACCTAAGTCTTTAATATAATCAGCTAAAGCTAAAACAAATGAAGCGCCAGAGGCATTATCTAAAGCGCCGTTATAAACATTATTTGAAAAATCAGAGCCTACATGATCAAAATGAGCAGACAAAATCAAAGGAGGGTAATCTTCATCTTTTCCCTGAATTTTTGCAATTACGTTATATAAGTCTTTATTTTCTATTTTCATAGGAGTATAACAATTAATAGTATATCCTTGGTTATAATAGTCATTAATTTTAGTTAGAGTATCCTTTGTAACAAGATATATTAAACTATAAGGATTATTTGAAGAAAATGAGCTCCTAAAGTTTAGAATATCATTTTCAGGTGAAAATAAAAGCACTTTATTATTACCATTAAAAGTTTCTATAAATCTTTCGTTTGATACTTCTATATCTTGTTTTTTAAAGTTTATAGTATTTACATTAAAACTTGCCATATCTTCTTTAAAATCTTTTGAATATTTAAAATCACAAATGATATTATTATTATTATCAGTTACTCTTAAATAAGGAATATCATCTTGCTTAATGGGACATGGAGAATTGTATTTCTCTAAATAAGAATAAATTTCTTTTTTGGAAAATTCATCATTTAGGTAATTTGCAGCAAATTCGTTTTCAAAGCTACCACAAAGTCTTCCCTTGAAAAAATCAGATGACAGGTAGTTTGTATAAGATAAATACTCTTTTTCATTAAATTTTGGAATATTTATCTTTAAAAAAGATGAAAAAAGAAGTAAAATTATTGAGATAGATAAAGTTAGAGCGCTTAATATTTTTTTCATAAAATCTCCTATTAAATTTTATCATTATTTAAATAGTATGAAAGAAATATTATCTTTATGAAAAAGAATGGAGGAAAATATGATTACAATACAAGATAAATTAGCTAAAGAATTTAACATAAGATTAAATCAGGTGGAAAGCTTCGTTGAATTATTAGATGGAGGCAACACAGTACCTTTTATAGCAAGATACAGAAAGGAAGCTACAGGAGGTCTTGATGATGAAGTTTTAAGAAATTTATTCGAAAGACTTACTTATCTTAGAAATTTAGAAGATAGAAAAAAAGATGTAATAAGGCTTATTGAGGAGCAGGGTAAGCTTACAGAGGAATTAAAAAATAGTGTTTTAAAATGCGAAATATTATCAGAAGTTGAGGATGTGTATAGGCCTTATAAAGTTAAAAAAAGAACAAGGGCAACTATAGCGCTAGAAAAAGGATTAAAACCACTTGCAGATACAATTCTAGAAGGAAATTTTCAAGGGAATATATTAGAATATGCTAAGGGATATGTAGATGAAGAAAAAAAGGTATTAAATGAAGAAGATGCTTTAAAAGGCGCAATGGATATAATAAGCGAAGTTATAGCAGATGAAGCTGAATATAGAAAATGGTTAAGAACATATATAAGACGTGAAGGATTTGTAGAAACTAAAGGACAGGATAAAGAAAATACTACTTTTGAAATGTATTATGATTACAGAGAAATGGTAAAGTCTATTCCAGCACATAGAATACTTGCTATAAATAGAGGAGAAAAAGAAAAAATATTAAATGTTAAAATAACCGTAGATAATGATAAGGTTATATCTTATTTAAAGGTAAAAGTATTAAAAGACAATAAGGAAACTGATCCTTATATAGAAAAAAGCGTAGAGG
>JBGUER010000125.1:0-9306 GCA_041821285.1 Clostridiaceae bacterium | reverse complement strand
GAGTAATTTTCTACATCTGGAAAATTAAAATCTTTTGGCATATCTTCTGCAAAATCTAAATTATTTGAAGGTATAGATTTTACTATGTTTTTAACTAAACTTAAAGCTTCTTCATCTTCTTTAGCTTTAAGTAGTGCAGTACCATTTTGTCCTAAAACTTTATAGTCTGCATAATCTTTAGAAGATATAAATTCACCTTGGATTTCAGTATAATTTTCTGGAGCTGTTATGTACATTTCAGCTTTATCCTCTACCATTATTGTAAAATCACTCATTGATGCACATATAGCTAGAGTGCCTGTACAAGGACCTGCAATAACTGCAATTTGAGGAATAACACCAGAGTATTTAGCTGCTCTTTTTAGTATTTCTCCATAGGAATTAAGTACTTCTAATCCTTCTTCTAAAACTGCACCACAAGAATCATATATTCCAACAATAGGTGCTCCCATTTTAGCTGCCATATCCATTACATCACAAATCTTTTTTGCGTTATAACTATTTACAGCTCCTCCTTTTACTGAGTAATCCTGGCTAAAATAATAAACTAATTTACCATTTATAGTACCATAACCAGTGATAACTCCAGCTCCGTCGCCGCATAGTTTGCTTCCTAATTCAAACATTGAATTATCATCAAATAAGAAGTTACTTCTGTCTTTGGCGGAGAATTTTTTCTTCTCTTCCATTAATACCACCACCTATAAAAATTAAAAATCTTTCGCATTATAATAATACCACAACAAAATCTAAATGTGAAATAAAACAATAAAAATTTCAATTTTAGACTAACGATTTTTAGTCTAAAATTGAAATCTAAGCTAAAACAATCCTAATATATTTCCCTCTTCATCTATATCCATATTGTTTGCAGCAGGTACCTTTGGAAGCCCTGGCATAGTCATTATATTACCAGTTAATACAACTATAAATCCAGCACCATTTGATAAAGTCACATTAGATACAGTTATTTTAAAATTGCTAGGTCTTGCTAAAAGCATTGGATTATCAGATAATGAATATTGGGTTTTAGCTATACAAATTGGTAAGTTAGAAGAACCTAATCTTTCTATTTCTGCTATCTGTTTTTTAGCATTTTGGGTAAAATCAACACCGTCTGCGCCATATATTTCTCCTGCTACTTTTTTTATCTTATCTTCTATTGAAAGATTAACATCGTATAAAGGCTCAAACTCGCTAACTTCATTATCTAATATTTCAATAACCTTATTAGCTAAATCAATTCCACCTTCGCCGCCTTTTTCCCACACCTTTGTAAGACTAACTTTAACACCTTTTTCCGTGCAGTAATCTATAACACAATTAAATTCATTTTCAGTATCTGAAATAAATGCATTTATGGCTACAACTACAGGAACTTTATATTTTTTTACATTTTCTATTTGTTTTCCAAGATTTTCAAGGCCCATTTTTAATGCCTCTACATTCTCTTCATTTAATCTAGCCTTACCTACTCCACCATGATGTTTTAATGCCCTTATAGTTGCAACTAAAACCACACAATCAGGTTTTAAATTCCCATACCTGCACTTAATATCAAAGAATTTTTCAGCCCCAAGATCTGCACCAAAGCCTGCCTCAGTTACTACATACTCTGCTAAGCTAAGAGCAGTTTTAGTAGCTAATATACTATTGCAACCATGAGCAATATTCGCAAATGGCCCTCCATGAATTATAGCTGGTGTATTTTCTAAAGTTTGAACTAAATTAGGCTTTATAGCATCTTTCATAAGTAGTGCCATGGCTCCATTAACTTTTAGATCTCTACAATATACTGGTTCATCCTTTAAATTATAGGCAACTAAAATATTACCCATCCTCTCCTTAAGTTCCATCAGATTATTTGATAAACATAAAATAGCCATTATCTCAGAAGCTACTGTTATCATAAATCCATCTTCTCTTGGAAAACCATTGATTTTTCCACCTAAAGCTACTACTATACTTCTAAGTGCTCTATCATTCATGTCTAAAACTCTTTTAAACATTATTCTTCTCTCATCTATTTTAAGATCATTCCCTTGATGAATGTGATTATCTATAGCTGCAGATAAAAGATTATTCGCACAAGTTATAGCATGCATATCCCCAGTAAAATGAAGGTTTATATCTTCCATAGGAACTACTTGTGCATATCCGCCTCCAGCCGCTCCACCTTTAATACCGAAAACAGGTCCTAATGACGGTTCTCTTAATGCAATAACAGTTTTTTTATTTAACTTATTTAATGCATCACCTAGCCCTACTGTAACAGTGGACTTTCCTTCACCTGCTGGTGTTGGATTTATTGCAGTAACTAAAATTAATTTACCTTTTTTATTTTTTTCTCTTTTCTTTAAAGCATCTAGAGATATTTTGCATTTATATTTCCCGTAAAGTTCTATTTCATCCTCTAAAAGCCCTAATTTTTCCGAAACTTTAATAATCGGTTCCATCTTAGCACTTTGTGCTATTTCAATATCATTTTTCAATTTAATCACCTCATACTTTATTTTAAAAAAAACAGAGGACAAGCCTCTGCTTAACCTCTGTTGAATAATTCTTCAAATTCATCCTTTTCTAACTTTTCTTTCTCTAATAAGGTTTGGGCTACAAGATGCAGTTTATTAATATTTTCATTTAATAAATTTTGAGCTTTTAAATAGGCTTCATCAATAAGTCTTCTTATTTCATTATCTATTCTAGCTCCAACTTCTTCACTGAAATTCCTACTTCTTCCTAAATCTCTACCTATGAATACCTCATTATGCTCAGTCCCAAAACTAATTGGTCCTAAATCTTCACTCATTCCGTATTCCATTACCATTTTTCTAGCTATAGCTGTGGCTCTTTCTATGTCATTTTTAGCTCCTGTTGAAATATCACCTAAAACTAATTTCTCAGCAACTCTTCCACCTAAAAGACCAACTATCTCGTCCTTTAATTTCCTCTTTGACATATAACTACTATCTTTTTCAGGAAGATGCATTGTATATCCTCCTGCCATGCCTCTTGGAACTATACTTATTTGATGTACAGGATCAGCATTTGGCAACAATTTCATTACAACTGCGTGACCTGCTTCATGATATGCAGTTAATTTTTTGTCCTCATCATCAATAACTCTACTTTTCTTCTCCGGCCCTGCAATAACTCTAGTTATCGCCTCTTCAAGCTCTTCCATTTCTATTTTTTCTTTATTATTTCTAACAGCTAAAAGAGCTGCCTCGTTCATAAGATTTTCTAAGTCCGCTCCAGTAAAACCAGGAGTTCGTTTTGCTAAAATTTCAAGCTTAACATCATTTTGTAATGGTTTCTTTTTAGAATGAACTTTTAATATTTCTTCTCTTCCTTTTACATCTGGTGCACCTATTAATACCTGTCTATCAAATCTACCTGGTCTTAATAAAGCGGGATCTAATATATCTGGTCTATTAGTAGCTGCTATCATTACTATTCCTTCATTAATTCCGAAACCATCCATTTCAACTAGAAGCTGATTTAAAGTTTGTTCTCTTTCATCATGGCCTCCACCAAGTCCAGCGCCTCTTTGTCTTCCTACCGCATCAATTTCATCTATAAAAATTATGCATGGAGCATTTTTCTTTGCTTGTTCAAACAGGTCACGTACCCTTGAAGCTCCAACTCCTACAAACATTTCCACAAAATCAGAACCTGATATACTGAAAAACGGAACACCTGCTTCTCCTGATATTGCTTTTGCGAACAAAGTTTTCCCTGTCCCTGGAGGTCCTACAAGTAAAACTCCCTTTGGTATTCTAGCTCCCATATCAAGATATCTTTTAGGCTTCTTTAAGAAGTCTACTATTTCAGCAAGCTCTACCTTCTCTTCTTCTGCACCAGCTACATCATCAAATGTTGTCTTTTGTTTATCTGGAGTAGCCATTTTAGCTTTGCTCTTTCCAAAGCTCATAACACCTCTTCCGCCGCCACCGCCGCCTTGAGACTGTTGCATGAAAGTAAACCAAAATATAACTATCATTATTATCACTAAAATCATAGGTAGGTAACTAACCCATAAAGGAACTGATGTAGGTTTTGCGAAACTTATTTCAACCGCTCCATCTTTTGGATTTCTACCCATAAAATCATTTAAGGTAGTTAAATCCACGTAAGTTACAAATGTTGAATCATCATTTAATTTACCTTCTATTGTTATATTGTCTTCCTGAACTTCAAAACTTTTTATATCATTATCCATCCAGTGTTGTTCAAACTGAGCAAGTGTTATATTGTCAGTATCACTATTACTCCCAACAGTAATATATGCAAGTATTATAAAAGCAACGAAAATCATTAACCAAATTAAGCCATTAGATATTTTTTTCATCTTTGGCCCTCCTTTCTAAAACGCAAGATTTTTAAATTATTTGTATATATCCTCTTTTAATATTCCTATATATGGTAGATTTCTATATTTTTCAGCATAATCTAGTCCGTATCCAACCAAGAAATAATCTGGTACTTTAAATCCTAAATATTTAACATCTATAGATGCCTTTCTTCTATCTGGCTTATCTAACATACAGGCTATGTTTAAACTACTAGGTTTTCTTCCTTGTAAGTATTCTATCAAATATTTTAAAGTTACGCCAGAGTCAATTATATCTTCTACAATAAGTACATCCTTCCCTTCTATTTCAAAGTCTAAATCCTTTAATATTCTTACCACTCCAGATGATTTAGTAGAATTACCATAACTTGATACTGCCATAAAATCCATAGAGCATGGAATATCTATTTTTTTTAATAAATCAGACATAAATAACACAGAACCTTTCAGAACTCCTATTAAAACAAGTTCCTTCCCTACGTAATCTTTAGTTATTTCTGATCCCATTTTTTCTACCATTTTATTTATGGCTTCTTCATCATATAACACTTTTTCTATATCATTTCTCATTTTATACCTCTCTTTCGAATTTTATCTCTAGTACTTTTTTTGTATTGCTATCTATTTTATATTTTTCACTTACTCTTATTCCAACTATCCATCCTATATCATCTCCAAAACATATAAGTGGTATCTTATCTCTTTTGGATTCTTCCAATTTAATATCAATAAAAAATTTCTTAATCTTTTTGCTACCCTTCATTCCAATAGGGTGGAAAACATCGCCCTCCCTTCTAAACCTTAATTTAATGTCTTTATCTATTTTATCATAGTCAAAATACTTTATTTCTAAACTTTTTATTAAATCTTTTTTATCAATTTTATCTAGCAAATTCATTTTTATATTATAGCCTAATTCCTCAATAAAATTTTCTCCCTTTATAAGAGTATATTCATTTATATTTTTTATCTTTTCTTCTTGCTGTTGCATTACTATATTATTATACACATTTTTAGCTATTATACCATTAGGCATTTCTACTACACTTCCAGAAATAGACTTTTGGATTTTTATTATATTATAAACATGCACTTTTTCTAGATTATTCAAAGTACCCATAAGATTAAAATAAGCTTTTCTTATTATTCTAGTAACTATTGCATTATCTTCTAAAAATGCATCCTTTTCTATTATAATCTTATTCCCCTTAGATTTACAATATTTTTCATATTTTAAATCGGAAATATTATCTATATATTTTAAATCTACTTCTAAAGTATCTCTTAATCTTTCCAAAGAGCTTATTATATTCTCATTAAAATTATTTTCTATGTATGGAATAAGTTCCAATCTTATTTTATTTCTTCTATAAATATTTTCAAGATTCGTTTTATCCAATTTGGATTCTATATTATTATCTATTAAATATCCTTCAATATCTTTTCTTTTAACATTTATTAACGGTCTTATGAATACATTATCCCTAACTGCCTTTATACCCATTAAGCCATCTAGTCCAGTTCCCCGCATTATTCTCATCAAAATAGTTTCTGCTTGATCATTTAAATTATGTGCTAACGCAATTTTATTAGCTTTTAATTCCACAAATAATTCATTAAAATATTCATATCTTATATTTCTTCCACAAGTTTCTGTAGATTCTCCATTTTTCTTTGCTATCTTCTCTACATCATAACTTCTAGAATAAAAAGGAATATTGTTTTTTTTACAAAAATTTTTAACGAATATTTCATCATTATCCCCTTCAATTTTTCTTATTTTATGATTAATGTGAGCTACACACAATATAAGATTGTATTCTTCCCTTATACTAAGTAAAAGATGCAAAAGGCATATAGAATCAGGTCCACCTGATACGCCAACTATTATTTTATCACCATTATCCATCATACCATGTTTGTTTATAGTTTCAATAAAAATACGTTTAGTTTTATCCAAAATAACACTCCTAAAAAATTATATTATTAATTATATCACAATCATGCTAAATTTCATATTTACGCAATTTTTTTACAATAGCTAAAAATAATAACCTACTTTACGTAGGTTAATACATTTCATATATTTTTGATACTATTACAGACATATCATCATTTATCTTATTATTTCTTAGCTCTTTAGCTTTATTTAGTATCTCACAAGATAATTTATCTGGATCTAAAATATCTGTGTCCTTCAAAAAATCAAATAACCAATCAAAACTTCCTGCACTTTCATTATTATAATCTAAGATTCCATCACTTACCGTAATAATAAGATCTCCATTTCTTAATTTTTTTCTTGTAATATCTATATCCGCTTTATCTAGTACCCCTATAGGAAGAGTTTTAGAATACACTATATCTACACCATATTTACCCTTTACAAAACTTGCAACCGCTCCAACTTTCATAAAGTCAGCTGTTCCTGAAAATAAATCTACACTAACTAAATCTATTGTTGTGAATTTTTCATCTTTATAAAATTTTAAAGTCATTACAGAGTTTACTGTATTAATAGCAGTAGTTTTAGAGAATCCACATTTTGTTATTTCTTTAATTAATTCTACAGATACTAAGCTTTCTTTAGAAGCTTGTGGCCCAGTACCCATACCATCACAAAGTAAAATAACATAAGTCCCATCTTCAAGTTTTTCATATGTTAAATTATCACCACAGCAAGCCTCTCCGTCTTTGCTAATACTATTAGAAAAAGATATTATATGAAATTTAGGAAGTTCCCTATATTTAATTAAGCAATATCCTTCTTTATCTATATTACATTTGCTCTCCAAAAGAGTCATACTCTTATTTAAAGATTCATTAATAAGCGGCAATATTTTCTTTACACAAATCTGCTTTCCCAAACAACTCTTTATTTTTATATCCACCTCTAGTCTTTCACTGTCATCAACAAAACAAAAAACTTCGCTGAACTCTAATTTATCTTTAATTAATAATTTCTTTATAATTTCTTCTCTTTCACTATCAAATTTAATGTTTGAACTTATCTCTTTTGAAATTTCTTCTACCGAGTAAGCTATATTATTAATTTGTGACGCTATTATCTCTCTGCCCTCATTTAGTCTATTTTCCCACATCTCACTTACTATGAAATTATTAACTATATCTTCTGTAACTTCTATTAGTTTTGTTCTATTTATACACTTTTCATTTAATTCATCCGGTATCACAGCTTTATTTTCCTGATAATTCTGAATTAATTCTCTAAATAATTCATATGTATAATAGCTTTCTCTCTTCCAACATATCGATTTCATACTGCAATCTTCGCATACTCTTTGAGCTAAGTCCTCTATTAACGCTGAACTCTTAGTATTTAATTTTAATCTTTCATTACCAACTAAATCATTTAATGTATCAGATATTTTAAATAAGACATCCGAATAATTTTCTAATTTATCACTAAATACACTTTTAATTTTATCAATATACATTTCATTTATGAAATCTTTCTTTTTAGTATAATCAAGATTTATTGATAATTTGTCATATATCTTGTCACTTAATAATATAAATATTAAAGAACTTATAAGTACCTCAATTATCTTGAAGTTTATAGATAAATTAGAATATATTTTAATAACACTAAAAGTTACTATAAAACTCGCGCAAGTTAAATATTTCCCACCTTCTTTAAATGCTCCTCCTATTAAACTTGATAAACTAAGAACACTAATATATGGGAATATATTAGTATAACTAAGACCGAGAACTGACCCTAAAGCTACACCAGACGATGCCCCTACAGACGCACCCTTTACATAGCTTATTGTTAAAACTAAAAACAAAGCCAATATATTGGTTATAGAAACAGAATAAATACTAAATCCTAACGTTCCAGCTATGGCAAGAGATAAAAAAAAGCTCATAGCT
The DNA here is from genome assembly GCA_041821285.1 of Clostridiaceae bacterium. GTDB lineage: Bacteria > Bacillota > Clostridia > Clostridiales > Clostridiaceae > JAJBWD01. Next base: position 1,055 of record JBGUER010000125.1, on the reverse strand, counting down.
ATAATTTCTTCGTTTTTATAAAGATGTTTTGTTTTATAATTTTTAAAACATTTTATAGAATAACTTAAAACATAATATACAGGTATAATACTTGCAATTTTTATAGACGAATTTATTAGTGATAAAATAAATCCTTTACTATAAAACACGCCGTCAAAAAATAAAAACTCTAAAAATGCAAGTATAGATATTAATAATAACATCCGTTTATTATTCTGTTCTTTAGTTAAATATGATACAAGCACAATAGTCATTATTACAATGATATAAGCAGGAGATTCACTAAAATGAATAACACTACTAAAATAACCCAAAACTGAACCTAGTCCTAATGAGATAAGATGCTTTTTATTTTTTGCAAAAATAAATACCATAACAAAGGCTACCCCAAATGGAGATAGTAAATTAAAAAAAGAAACTCTACTTATCAAAAATGCTAAAATAAAATATACACCAATATTTATATCCATATTCTTATTCTTATTTTTTGCAGAATTTTTTTTACTCTTAGCACCTCTTTTATATGTAAACAGTTCCATACCATACTGCATATAAATTCCTCCCATAATGTTGATAGAATTAATTATAGCAGATTTTGTTGGAATTTTTTGTCATTTGGTAGTTTCTTCATGATTTTTTTTATTACATTTATTTACATTTATTTTTTTGCAAAAAAAAATAACTGTTAAGTTATTTATAATTTATTTGGTTGCGGGGGAAGGACTCGAACCAACGACCTTCGGGTTATGAGCCCGACGAGCTACCAACTGCTCCACCCCGCGATATTGGTGCTGAAGACCGGAATCGAACCGGTACGGTGTTTTAAGCACCGCAGGATTTTAAGTCCTGTGCGTCTGCCAGTTCCGCCACTTCAGCTTGAAATATTTAATTTTAAAATGGTAGCGGAAATAGGACTTGAACCTACGACCCTTCGGGTATGAACCGAATGCTCTAGCCAGCTGAGCTATTCCGCCAAAATGGTTGCGGGGGAAGGACTCGAACCAACGACCTTCGGGTTATGAGCCCGACGAGCTACCAACTGCTCCACCCCGCGA
>JBGUER010000124.1:0-9522 GCA_041821285.1 Clostridiaceae bacterium | reverse complement strand
TAAGCTTATCACCTAAGTTTTCAAGGCCACCATATCTTTTTGCAATTTCTTTAGTTGCTTTAGTGGTAAGAATTAATTTATACTCTTCTCCACCAATATTAATATTTGTACTTCTCTCATCAGCTGCAATATCTACATCTAAAATTTTTGTTTCATTTTCCAATTATCATCATCCTCCAATTGCTATTAAGTTGCTTTCCATTAAGATGCAGTTACTGTTGCTACATCTGTTATAACATCAGAAGCACCAACTGAACTTAATATACAGTAATAATAATAAGAATTAGCTGTAAGATCTGTTGGTATATCAAAACTTGCAGAAGTTTCTCCATTAATAATAGTTCCACCCTCAGCGCTTGCCGTTGTATTTTCATACCACTGATAAGTAACTGGATTACTTGTGTTACTACTTGCTACAACAGAAAGACTTCCTGTAATACTACCTACTGTTACTTCAGTTAAAGCTACAGGCTGTGTTGTTACTGTAATTAATGGTGTTACCGGAGTAAAGTCTGGTTCATAAACAGTACCAAACCAACCATTGATTGTTTCAGATGCAACTCCTGCATCTCCTTCTGTAACCTCCGCTTTCCATGGATGTTTATTTTCTGCGTCTAACTTATTTCTTCTAAAAACTGTACCCTCTATGGTTGGACTACTAAAGGTTATTGAATCTCCTTTAGTTGCAAGGCTTGTAGCTGGAATACTAAAGATAACACGATAAAGCCAGAAATATCTATACTTGCCATTTGCCTTTTTTGCACGAAATCCTATTGCTACAGGATTTCCTCCATCTTCACTTCTTGATACAACTACATTGTTACTATCAACCTTGCACCCTGTTAAATCCTGAGCTACAAGTGATCCAATATCATCAATTCCAAGACTTAAAGCACCACTTTTAAATTCCTTTACAACTTCTGAAGCTCCATCATCGGCATAAAGTATAGCTTCTATAAGTTCTACACTTAACTCTGCTGTCATAGCTTTAGCCAAAACCTTTGGACTTTCATAAGTTTCCTCTCCATTTTCATTTTCAGTTATTTTTGAATAATACAAACTATCCAATCCTATAGTTGCCATGGGTCCACATCTCCTTTTCTTATGATTCCGGTATTCTACCGGTTAAATATTAAAAATTCTAAGCTTCATATTCTTTTTCTACATCAATAGCAAAATGATTAAAACCTGTATCATTCTCATAACCGATATAAAGCCTTTCGGTAATAGTAAATCCACAAGCTATAAGAGTCTTTACAATCTGATTTTTTCTTGCCATATAATTACCCTTTGTAAATAAAGAAAGCCTAGCTTCCTGTATTTCATTTTGAGGCAGATTATCAGCATAAAGATCAAATAGATCATTCATAGGAATAATTACTATATATTCTTCAGGTGCTTCTTCACTAAATACACCAGTTTCAATATCTATATTTAAAACACTAAGTGTGTCTTTTAAATCTTTTAATATACTGTTATACTCTCTCATAGTCTGCCTCCCTTTAGATTATAGTTTATTTATTTCTTCATCTAATTTTGTTTTCATGGCTTCTATGCAAGCCTTTCTACTTGAAGATTTAGCAGACTTTAAAAAAGGCTTTGCTGGTTGTCCTGATTTTCCGTATTCTATAATATTGGCAATCTTTGCATTAGACTCTCCATCTCTTCTTGGTTCATCAAATCCTACCTTTACATCGTAATTTCCATTCTTATCTATTCCAGCAGGAGATACACCTAAAGCATTTATTAATTCTCCAGTAGAACGGGAATCATACTTAGTATCCTTTCCTATAACTGCTTGAAGATTAGCTTTTACTTTATCTTTTACTACTTCTCCACCTTCTTCTAACACTTTTGGAATGATTTCATCCGTTTTATCTGCCAAGGTAGCAATTTTCAAAAGAAAATCTTCCGGCATTTTATAAGATGCTGTTGCCATAAATATCACCTATCCTTCAGAAGTATCTACCTTCACAGCAATTACTTCTACATACATATTATTAAATACCTCAGAGCTTTCTACTGTATATCTTCCTGTATCACAAGTTAGAATCATACCACTTTTCACTTGAATTCCAGGAACTTTTCTAAACTTAAATATAGCATCTGCTGTTGTAAATGCCGCCATATTGGCCCATTTCTTTGAACCATGTTTTTCTTCCCTGAAAGCTCGAATACTTGCAATAATTTTATCAGTTTGAGTGGAAAAACCATCACTGTCCTTAATTTGAGTTCTATCAATAATATCAACAAAGGTATTCATTTTTCCAAAGCTCATACTTTATCACCTAGCTTATTTTTATCGCCTTGCTCGTTTTCATCATTTACAAGTAGATCTTTTTCTATAGCTCTTTTTCTATCCTTTAGCCTTCCCTTTTTATAACACTTCTTTTGTCTTTTCTTATATTTTGTCTTACTCTTATTTCTTTTTATAGTTTTTTCTTCAATCACACCTGCCACACCCTTCCCATCCGAAGTAAAAGATGTACTGTATCCCAAATTTGCTCTGAAGCTTTTACATTATCACTAAAGAAACCACCGGTTGAACCATCTCGGCTTTCATAAAAATGAGATGCCAGCATTATGATTCCTTGCTGGGTGGTTGGTGACATTATATTTTCACTATAATAATTATCACTTAGATGCTGAAAATTCTCAGCATAAGAAATAGAAGCTTCTACATAACTTTCAATAAGAGAATCATCAACATCATGACTTATAATAAGATTAGCTTTAACCTTTTGAATTAATGTACTTTCAATATCACTCATTTAACATAAGTCCTGATGCTTTTAGCTTTGCTAATAAAGCATTAAAGTCAGATACAAGCCCTGCTGCATCTGTTGCTACACTGTCTATCTGGGAAGCTGCTTGTGAAACTTCATTTCCATCAAATTTTAATTTACCATCACCGGTAATATCTAATTCACCACCAATAACAGTTCTTTCTCCACCTTGCTCGGTATAATTTTTTGTATTATAGCTCATTTTTTTACTCCTTTCATTTAAAATAAGCAGGTAGCCATAAAAGACTACCCACATTTATCTATTAACTATTTTTGCTGAAGAACTTTAACAGCTTCAGGAAGTATCAATTTACCATCAACCCTTTGAGAAGCTAAAAATCCTACTTGGCCATTTGCAGCATAAAGTTCATTAAGTCTTTTAAAAGTTCTACTTTGACGATCAGCAATCCAATAATAGCTAAGATCACCAAATAAAATACTCTTTGCTCCTGTAGCTATTGTTGGCATATATTGAGAAGTAATCACAGGACGATTAAGGACAGTATCTGGAGTTCCTGCTGTTACAGAAGGATTCCATAAATACTGTCCTTGACCATCTTTTAATTTTCTTATATTCCTGATAGTTCCATCATTAATAATAAAGGATGCACTCTTTCTATAAGGTGCATTAAGGCTGTAATATAAATCAATCACTTCATCCATGGTAATTGCTGTAGCACTAGTTGCAGTTACTCCTATTTCTGCACCACCTGTAGAATTTAAAAGACCCGTTGGTTTGCTTGTTCCATTTCCTGTAAGGAAGGCTTCTTCTTCAGCGGCACCAATTCTTCTTGCAAACTCAATAGCAATATAATTTTCTAAGTCAAAGAATCCATCATTTAAAAGTTCCTCAGATACTTTTAACATAGTTCCTAACTTATAAGCTGAAAGTGTAACTTGACCGAATCCGTCATCACTCTCACTAAAAGATGCTTCTTCATCCATCCATACAGCACTTCCATGACTTGCAACCACAGGAATCTTTTTATCACCAGAACTTGTAGTGATTAAATGACAAAGTGTTCTCATTACATTAGCATTTTCAAGGGCCTGAATTAATGTCTTCTCATATTCATCAGGTACTAAAAAGCCTCCTTCTGTATCTTCACCAATCTGAAGTGCATTTTGAACTGAATGATTTACTTTGTTTCTCATCGCTCCCCAAAAGGCAATTTTATAATCATCTGATGCTCTACCTTTTTTTTGCTCTTGTGCTTTTTCAGGTCTAGTGGAAAGAGGTTTTGATACAGCTGCTGAAAGTTCTCTATCCATAGCTTCCTGTCTTTCTAATCTTTCTACTTCTTTTCCAAGGTTTACAACCTCTTCCTCCATCTTTTCATAAGTTGCATTATCTTCTGGAGAAATAAGTCCATTTTCCTTACGATGTTCATCTAAAAACTTCTTAGCCTTTTCCCATACCTCCGCACGTTTTTCTCTTAATTCTTGAATTTTACTCATAATCTATTACCTCCAATTTTTAATTAAATCCAGTCTCTTTTGAAGCTGATTTGCTGGAATTTGATTTTCTATTTCTTTAGGTTTTTGTGTTTCTTTTGGTTTACCATCTAGCTTGGCTGTAATCTTTCTTGACTTCATTGATGGTAGTTTATTAAGTAGAGCATTAGTTACTGTAAGCTTGTCAAAAATAAAACCCTCTGCTTCTTCATCATCGGGTTCATTTTCATAAAGAATGTTATCTGCAAACTTAAGCTCTATAGCTTTATGGGCACTCATCCAGGTTTCTGCATCCATCATGTGTGCAATTTTTGCTCTAGCTAAGCCACTTTTTTTCTGATAAGCGTTGATAATACTCTCCTTTACCTCGCTTAAAAGATTAATCCCTGCCTCAAGATCTGATACCTCACCGGCTACTAACATTGCTGGATTATGAATCATAATAACTGACAAAGGAGAAACACATACCTCATCTCCTGCCATGGCAATAACAGATGCCGCACTTGCAGCAAGTCCATCTACATGAACACTTACCTTTCCTGGATATTCCTTGAGCATATTGTAAATCTGTGCTGCTGCAAAACAATCTCCCCCTGGTGAATGAATTTTAACAACAATACCATCCAATGCATTCCCATCACCATATAGCTCCTCTTTAAATTGCTTAGGGGTAATCTCATCATCAAACCAAGACTCTTCTGCTATGTACCCCTCAAGATGAAGGGTACGAACAGTCTTTTCTCCAGCTTCATTAATTACCCAGCGCCAAAATTTATTCATTTATTTAGCCTCCTTTTTAGTATTAAAAAAACACCTCCAAATTTTAGAGATGTCCCTGTTTTAGTGAATAATATCCACTAATTATATGATTTTTATTAGCAGTTTCTTTTATTAACTTGTTTCATTACTATCTGATATAATCTCTTCAAGAGCTTTCTTTGCATAAGCTCCTGCCATATTAAGTGGCAACATATTTCCGTTTATGAAATGAGTTTCTCCACCTTCTGCTTCTGGTATCGGGTCCATATTCTCCATTCGCCTTACATCATTCACTGAAAATAAACCATTTTGAATACCAATGGCATAGCCATCCATTCTTGATTTATAGTCACCTCTCATTAAAGCTGCAGCATTAAAGGATACAAAATAAGTACCTTTTTCACTTTCCTTAAAAAAGCTTCTGTCCATAGCTTGTTCTACTCTTACAAGCCATGGTCTTATGGTATGAACCACAAAACTTATGGATTGGTTTTCTATATTGGAGAAACTTGACTTACTTAAATCAGCTACCATATGAGGTGGCACTTGAAAAATACGACAAATTTCTTCAATCTGAAACTTTCTTGTTTCTAAAAACTGAGCATCTGAGTTTGGCATACTGATTTGTTGATAAGTTAACCCATCCTCTAATACCGCCACCTTATTACTATTGTTATTTCCACCATAAGTAGCTTGCCAAGCATCACGTACTTTTGTAGGTTCTTTAATTGTTCCTTGAGTAGATAAAATACCACTTGGAGTAGCATTATTTGCAAAGAACCTACCACCGTATTCTTCAGCTGCAATATTTAGTCCAATAGCATTTTTAGCTAAAGCAATAGGCGAATAACCCATAACCCCATCAAAACCAAGACCTGGAATATGAAGCACTTCCTCAGGATTAAGATAATAAGTAAACCCTTCTTTTTGATAGGCATAATATAAATCTCCATTTTTATCTCTATCTACCCACATCCTATCTGGAAGCAGTGGATAAAGAGATACTATTTCTCCTCTACCATTTCTAATAATCTGACAGTAAGCATTTCCCCATAAAAGCAAATGAGTCATCATGGTTTCTCTTAAGGTAAATGAAGTCATCTCCGGGTTTGGTTCATCATGAAGTAATCTATATAGCGGATGATCATAAACCTTTTCCTTTCCATCTCCCATGTATTTATAAGTATGAAGTGGAAGTGAAGCTACCGTTTCTGCAATAATCCTAACACAAGCAAATACTGCTGTGGTCTGCATTGAGCTTCTCTCATTAACAACTTTTCCAGATACACTTTGACCCATTAAAAAAGAAGGTGCAGAGCTTACTCTGTTTTTGGGTTTATCTCTTGCTTTAAAAAAACTTTGTAAAAAATTTGCCATAGTATATAATCACTTCCTTCAGTATTTGGGCATAAAAAAAACATCTTATTCTTTAAGATGCTGTCATTATCACAATATAATCATGTCTCTTCTGTCATAAATAGAGCCTCCTTCATCCGTAGGATTTACACTAGCTCTTGCAAGTCCCATAATAAGGGCCACAATACCATCTATTTTTTCTGATGATTTTTCTTTATCTACCTTTATGTTTCCAGCAGGATCTGTTCGGACAACAATATTATCAGCCATCCAACGTAGTACCGGATTCCCACCATGAGCTATTTTCTTACTTAAAATAAGTCTCATTAGTTCTTTAGTAGGGGGTGACATATCTTTAAACCCTTGTCCAAAAGGAATTACAGTAAAGCCCATTCCCTCTAGATTCTGACTCATTTGTGTAGCTCCCCATCTGTCATATACAATTTCTCTTATATCATATTGCTCTCCTAATTTCTCAATGAACTTCTCAATAAATCCATAATGAACTACATTTCCTTCCGTAAGATTAATTAGCTCTTGCCTATTCCAAATATCATAGGGTACGGAATCTCTTTTCACCCTTTGAGGCAGTGTCTCTTCCGGTAGCCAAAAGAATGGAAGAACCTGATATTTATCTTCTTCATCTTCTGGAGGAAATACAAGTACAAAAGCTGTGATATCACTAGTAGAAGATAAATCTAATCCTCCATAGCATATTCTGCCTTTTAGTTCTTCCGGGTCTACATTGAAGTTACATAAATCCCATTTATCCATAGGCATCCATTTAATCTGTTGTTTTAGCCACATGTTTAATCGAAGCTGCTTGAAGAGTGCTAAATCAGCTGGGTCATCTTTTGCCTGATTGTAATGCTCTCGTACTCTATCTATTGAAATGGTATGTCCAAGACTAGGATTAGCCTTATACCAGTTATTTTCATCTTCTATATCTGCATCATTTTCTAACCCATAAATGATAGGCAAAAATGTAGAGTCTACTTTTCTTCCATTTAAAATATCCTTGGCCTTTTGATGCATCTCAAAGCCATAACCAGATAACTTATTTCCTGCAGTTGTTAGATAAATAAACAAAGGTTGTTCTCTTGCATCTCCAGAACCTGTGGTCAACATTTTAGCAAGATCAGAATTAGGATAGGTCCATATCTCATCGAGGATTACACAAGAAGTATTTAGTCCTGATTTAGATTTAACATCAGAACTTAAAACTTGATAAAAACTTCCTGTCCTTGGATAGACAATTCGCTTTGTTGACCGTATTGTATTGGTAACCTTTGATAATGTTCTATTACCTTCAACAAAATTCATGCTGGTATTAAAAATAATACTAGCTTGCTGTCTATCACAAGCCGCAACATAAACTTCTGCATTGTTTTCACCATCAGCACATAACATATATAAAGCTATAGCTGCGCCGATTTCAGATTTACCTGATTTTTTAGGAATTTCTACATAGGCTGTTCGATATTGCCTTGTGCCATCCTCTCTCAATGTACCAAAAAGTTTTTTAATTAGGTCTTTCTCCCAGGGTAGAAGGTTGAAGGGTTTTCCTGCCCACTTACCTTTTGTAAGTTTTAGTTGCTGTATAAAATTAATGGCATGATTTGCATGTGCTTCACTATAGGGCATATTCCTCCCCTCCTTCCTGTTTTATTTATCTAAATCACCCATAATATCTTCTGATTTTGGAACACTAGCAAGCAGTGCTTCCATTTCATCACCTTCAATGGTATTCCCAGAATTATTAATATTTAACCTACTTCTAGCTGACGGTGTAAGTCCAAGCTCAGAACAGAAATTTCTCATTTGCTTTAAATTTTGCTGAGCAATAGACACCTGAGGAATTTGCTGAATATAGCCTGAACCTGTTTTTAAAATAGAACCATGCTTAGATATAAATTCCTCGGCTTCTTTCCATCTTGCATAGGCTTGACAGTATCCAGCGAAGGCAGCCATATCAACTTGAGTTAATAACCCCATAGTTTCAAGTTCTTTTGAGAGCCTTCGCCATTCTTTTTTTGCATCAACCATTAACCATGATGGACACTTTGGTGCTATCTTTTTGGGCTTAGGTTCATTTTTATTTAAAGGCTTTTTCCCAGGATTTCCTTCAAGCTCTTTTACCGCTGTGGGTTTTGGTGGTCTTCCTCTACCTGCCATTCGCTTTCACCTCCTAAAAAGCTTAAATTATTATCATTTATTAATTTATTTCCACTAAAAAAAGAGTCTATTGTTAGACTCTTTTAACTAAATAATCTTATAAAATTAGCTTCAATACATAAAGTTTCCAATTGTTTATTTACCTTTTATTCCTTTATAATTGTAATTACCTTTTTTTATTTCTTCATGGTCAGCATCAACTGCCTCTTTATAATCATTTTGCTTAGTTTCTTTTTCTTTACAACTTATACATAGGCAGTCATGATTATACATCGACATAATCCTACCATCTTTTAAGCTACCTCCACAGCGATCACAAGTTTCTTGAGTGAAAAATTTATCCATTTACTTGTACCTCTCCTTCATTAGATATCTTTCTATAAGCTGCGCTACCTTCAAGGTTTGAAAGAAGTGTCTTTCTTATGACCTTATACTTACTCCCATTCATTCCAAGTCTAATCAACCAAGTTCTAAAAGCATATTTTGGATTATCATCCTGTGATTGCTTAAAAGATGTATGTTTTAGATTCTTCGCATTTTTATTAATTTGAATTACAAGTTCCTTGAATGCATCTATTTTATCAGTATCTAAATCTTCAATGGCTAATTTAAAAGTTAATGTCCTCTCTTCAAAATCAAATATTATCCCTTTGCAGCCTTCGGCCCCTACTTCAGTAAGTGCTTCATGAAATTCCTCCAGGGTTCCAGTTTTCTTTATATTCATATTTTTCACAAATGCTTCATCCATAAAAAGTCCTGTTATTCCAAGTGACTTAGTAATAAGATTCTGTTTACTGTAGATCATGTTTATAATATTTAATAGTGTTCTACCAGTATGTTCTTCAAATGGAACTCCAAGCTGCATCTCTCTATGCTCATCTTCTATTGTTTGCACTTCTTCCTTAGAATTTCTAGTATTTAAAATGTCTTCGAGTGTAATCACACTGTTCTGTGAATTTGTAATAGCTCCATTTCTATCAATGATGTATGC
>JBGUER010000123.1:0-9527 GCA_041821285.1 Clostridiaceae bacterium | reverse complement strand
ATTCTTTAGAAGCTGAGGTTTCAAAGCTAAAGTATTCTTTGGATTTTATAAATAAATATTATCCAGAAAAAACTTCTTTATTTATAGGTAAATTAGAGCTTACTCAAGATGAATTTAATAACAAATTAAACAATATTTCTTGTGAGGATTCTTATAAAAAATTAAGACAAATAGATAAGGATATAAATGAAATTAAGTTATTTCAAAATAAAATAACAAATATTACACAATCGCTTGACCCATATTTAAATTTCAATGCACCTTTTGAATTGCTAAATGAAAATGGCAGCATGGAAAAAAATTTAGGAACTATAGTAACAAATGATATTGATTTAACCTTAAATGAATTACATAAGCAAAATAAAGATTTTTATATACAAGTTATAAATCAGATTAAAGATTGTTTTTATATAATGGTTATGTATTTTAAAGAAGATAAAGAAGAAGTTATATCATCACTAAAAAAATTCAATTACAGTGAAGTTAAATTTAATTCATTAAAAACTCCTGTGCAATATAAGGATGAATTAGAAAATGAATATAAAGAATATGAAACAAAATTTCAAGACAAAGTTAAAGAAGTTGAAGAATTATTAGAAAATAGAGCTTATTTAAAAGCGCAATATGATTATTTGTTAAATGAAATTGAAAAGAAAAAGGCTATTTTACTAATAGGTAAAACAGATAAGGTTATGTATTTTGAAGGTTGGGTTCCATCAGAAACTACTTCTGATTTTGAAGAAACCATAACTAATATAACAAAAGATTATTATGTTAGTTATAGAGATCCTGAAGATGAAGATGATATCCCTGTTGCAGTTAAGAATAATAAATTTGTTGAACCTTTTGAAATAATAACAGATTCTTATAGTCTGCCTAATTATAAAGAAGTAGACCCTAATATTTTTGTAGCACCATTTTATATTTTATTTTTCGGAATTATGCTTGGTGATGTAGGTTATGGAGGACTTTTAACCTTAGGATGCTTGTTTTTATTAAAGTTTACTAAGATAGATGACAGTGCTAGAAAATTTGTAAAAATGCTTCTATATAGTGCATTATCATCAACTTTCTTTGGAGCTATCTTTGGAGGATATTTTGGAGATGCACTTCCGATAAAAGCCGCTTGGTTTAATCCTATAGATGAACCTATGAATCTGCTTATTTTATCTATAATAATAGGTGTAGTTCATATTTTCTTAGGTATGGGAATAAAGTTTTATGAGCTTGTTCGAGAAGGAAAAGTTTTAGATGCTATATTCGATATAGGATTTTGGTATTTTGTAATAATTGGTGCTATTCTTATGGCATTATTACCTGAAATAATTATTGGTAAATATATGCTTATAATAGGAGCGATAGGTCTTGTTTTAACTGCAGGAAGAGCAGAAAAAAATATATTCATGAAAGCAATAAAAGGAGTACTAAGTCTTTATGGTATTACAGCGTATTTAGGAGATATTCTATCTTATTCAAGAATATTTGCTTTAGGCTTATCTACTGGTTTAATTGGAGTAGTTTTTAATACTTTGATAAGACTTATGAGTGGAAATGTTGTTGGAATTATATTTGGAGCAGTGCTTTTTGTATTAGGCCATGTATTTAATCTTGCTATAAGTGGACTTGGAGCTTATGTTCATAGTAGTAGATTACAGTATTTGGAATTTTTTGGTAAGTTCTATAAAGGTGAAGGAAGAGCCTTCAAGCCTTTAAAGAGAAAAAGTACATTAGTAAAAATAATTGAAAAATAAAAATATTTAGGAGGAATAAAAATGGAATTTACAACATTTATAGAATTTTTAAAACAATACGGAGGACCAGTATTTGCAATGATAGGATGTGCACTTGCGGTGGCACTACCTGGTATAGGTTCAGCTACAGGAGTAGGTATTGCAGGAGAGTCAGCAGCTGCAGTTGTAGCAGAGGATTCTAGTAAATATGTTAAGACAATTATATTACAAGCACTTCCTGGTACTCAAGGTTTTTACGGACTTATTACAGCAATGTTAGTATTTATAAGAAAAGGTTTGTTTGCAGGAACATTTATGACTATGGATTTATCAACTGGAATGTTGTTATTTGCAGCATGTCTTCCTATAGCTTTAGTTGGTCGTGGTTCAGCTATTGCTCAAGGTAAAGTTGCAGCAGCAGGTATAGCTTTAATTGGTAAAAAAGAAGAAGAATTATCTAAAGCAATGGTTTATGCAGCTATAGTTGAAACTTATGCTATTTTGGCTTTAGCTATTTCTGTTATTATTCTATTATTTATATAAAGGAGCGTCATCATGACTGATATAAATAATATAAAAGACAGAATTTTAAGAGAAACAAAGGATTCTTGTGAAAATGTAATAAAAGATGCTAATCTAGAAAAAGAAATGATAATTAAAAAAAGTCTAGAGAATGCTGAAAAAGAAAAAATAAAAATATTAGCAAAAGCTAAAAATGATTCAGAGGAAAAAGCTCATAGAATAATATCTAAAGCTAATATGAAATGTAAAAATGATGTTTTAAATACAAAACAAGATATAATAAAAGACGTATTTAAAAAAGTTATATCTACAATGGATGAGTATAGTGACGAAGAAAATAGAGATTTAATAGCAAATCTTATTAAAACTTCAACAATAACAGGAGATGAAGAAGTGGTTTTATCTCCTAAAGATAAATCAATTATAGGCGAAAATTTTATAATTAAATTAAATGAAGAAATGAAGAAACTTAATAAAAAAGGTGAACTTAAAATATCTTCTGAAACAAAGAATATATTAGGAGGAGTAATATTAAAATCTTCTAGTGTGGAAATAAATAGTTCTTTAGAAGCTATATTAAATTCTTTGAAAGATGATATAACTCAAGATGTTGCAAATATTTTGTTTGCGTAGCTTATTTAGAATAAGGAGGGGAAACCTCGATGATAGATAGTTCAAAATTTGCATTTGCAGATGCAAGAGTACGGACACTAGAAGGAAAATTACTTAATAAAAATAAAATAGATAGGATAATAAATGCAGATAAAAATGAAGAAGCTTTAAGAGTTTTAGCAGAATCAGGATATAAAAATAATCAGGGACAATCTTCTGATAATCCTTATTATTACGAAGAAATATTAAACAAAGAATTAAAAGATTTAAATAAACTTATGTCGGACATTTGTCCAATTAAAGAAGCAATTTATATATTTAAATCAGAATATGATTATTTCAATATTAAAGTATTAATGAAGGCAAAATATTTAAATAAAGATCTTAGTTATTTGCTGATGGATGCTGGAAATATTGAATTGGATAAACTTGTTAAGTATTTTAATGATGAACAATTTTCTATGTTATCTTCATATATGTCAAATGCAATAAAAAGAATACTAGAAGAATCTAATTCTAAGATAGATCCTCAGATGATAGATATATATCTTGATAATGCATTATACGAAGAAATGTTTGATGTAGTATCTAAAGCAGATAATAAGTTTTTAACAAATTTAGTTAAAGTACTAATAGATACTATAAATATAAAAACATTTTCAAGAATAAAATCTCAAGGTAAGCAAAGAGATTTTCTTGAAAAAGCAATAATAAAAAATGGAAGTATAAGACCAGAAATATATTTAAGGTCTAATCAAGATAGTATTGAAAATTTTCCAGAAAGAATAACCTTTACTGGTTATAGTTTAAAGGTTAAGGAAGGTATAGAAAGTTATTTAAAATTAAACAATTTTATTCTTTTAGAGAAAAATTTAGATAATATTATTATTAAATATATAAGAGATAATAGATTTGTAGGACTTGGGATAGAGCCAGTTATAGGATATTATTTTTCAAAGAAAAATGAAATAAAAGTAGTAAGAACAATTTTAGTTGGTAAATTCAACAATATATCACCAGAAAAAATATATGAAAGGCTAGGTGATATGTATGTATAAAATTGGAGTTGTAGGAGATAAGGATTCCATATTAGCTTTTAAAGCATTAGGAATAGATGTTTATCCTGTTTCTAATATGGAGGAAACAAGAAAGACAGTTGATAAGATGGCTTCTATGGAATATGCAGTTATTTTTATAACAGAACAAGCTGCTAAAGATATAGAAGAAACTATAGAGAGATATAATAAAATTATGCTACCTGCAATTATTCTTATTCCAAACAATCAAGGAACTCTTAATATTGGCATGAAAAAAATTAGTGATAATGTAGAAAAAGCGGTGGGTGTAAATATTTTATAGGAAGGAAGGTAGGTCACTTGAAAGTAGGAAGAATTATAAAAGTATCAGGTCCTTTGGTTATAGCAGAAAATATGGACGAAGCAAATATATATGACGTTGTTAAGGTTAGTGAAAATAGACTTATTGGCGAAATAATAGAAATGAGGGACGACAAGGCTTCTATTCAGGTATATGAAGAAACATCTGGAATAGGACCTGGAGAACCAGTTTATTCAACATCTGAACCTTTAAGCGTTGAACTTGCACCAGGGCTTATTGAAGCCATGTTTGATGGAATACAAAGACCACTTAATGCAATCAGAGCAAAAGCAGGAGACTTTATTACAAGGGGTGTTGAAGTCCCTTCATTAGACAGAGAAAGAGTTTGGCACTTTGTTCCTAGTGTGAAAATAGGAGATAAAGTTTCTCACGGAGATATAGTTGGAACAGTACAAGAAACAACAGTAATAGAACATAGAATAATGGTGCCTTTTAAAATTGAAGGTGAAATAGTCTCTATAGAAGAGGGAGATTATAAAATAACAGATATAGTTTATAAAATAAAGACAGAAGATGGAATAAAAGAATTATCTATGATGCAAAAATGGCCTGTTAGACGTGGAAGACCATATGCTAGAAAATTAAATCCTATAGAACCTATGATTACAGGACAAAGGGTAATAGATACATTTTTCCCAGTAACTAAAGGCGGAACAGCTTGCGTACCAGGACCTTTTGGAAGCGGCAAGACTGTAGTTCAACATCAGTTTGCTAAATGGGCAGATGCACAGATAGTTGTATATATTGGTTGTGGTGAAAGAGGAAACGAGATGACAGACGTTTTAAATGAGTTTCCAGAATTATATGATCCTAAAACTGGTGAAGCTTTAATGAAAAGAACTGTGCTTATTGCAAATACATCTAATATGCCAGTTGCAGCAAGAGAAGCTTCTATATATACAGGAATAACTATAGCAGAATATTTTAGAGATATGGGTTATTCAGTAGCACTTATGGCAGATTCTACTTCCCGTTGGGCAGAGGCTCTTCGTGAAATGTCTGGTAGACTTGAAGAAATGCCTGGTGAAGAAGGATATCCTGCTTATTTAGGATCTCGTGCAGCAGATTTTTATGAAAGAGCAGGAAAGGTAGTTTGTTTTGGTAAAGATGAAAGAGAAGGAGCACTAACTGCTATAGGAGCAGTATCACCTCCAGGAGGAGATTTATCAGAGCCTGTAACTCAAGCAACACTTAGAATAGTTAAAGTCTTTTGGGGATTAGATTCTCAATTAGCATATGCTAGACATTTTCCAGCTATAAATTGGTTGAATTCATATTCATTATACGCTGATAAAGTTGGAGGCTGGATGGATGAAAATGTAGCTTCTGATTGGACTTCTCTTACAGGAAAGGCTATGACCCTTTTGCAAGAAGAATCTAATTTACAAGAAATTGTAAGACTTGTTGGTATAGATGCTTTATCAGAAGTAGATAGATTAAAGCTTGAAGTAGCTAAGTCTATTCGTGAAGATTATCTTCAACAAAACGCGTTTAATGAAATTGATACCTATTCTTCATTTGAAAAACAACATAAGATGCTTCAAGTAGTATTGAAATTTAATGATGAAGCTGTGAAAGCTCTAAAAAAAGGAGTATATCTTAACTCTGTATTAAAATTAGATGTACGAGAAAAAATAGCTAGGGCAAAATATATTCCTGAAAAAAACTTAAATAAATTAGATGAAATAGCTACAGAAATAGAAAAGGTTATGGAAGATTTAATCAGCCAGGGAGGGATTGAGTAATGCTTAAGGAATATAAAACAGTTAGAGAAGTAGTAGGCCCTTTAATGGTTGTAGATGGTGTAGAAGGTATTAAATTTGATGAACTTGTTGAAATAGAAATACAAAATGGAGACATTAGACGTGGAAGAGTTCTTGAAATAGATGGAGACAAAGCCATGATTCAGCTCTTTGAAGGATCAGCTGGAATAAATTTAAAAGGAAGTAAAGTTAGGTTCTTAGGTAAGCCTTTAGAACTTGGCGTATCTACAGATATGCTTGGAAGAGTATTTGATGGACTTGGAAGACCAAAGGATGGCGGCCCTGCTATAATACCAGATAAAAAAATGGATATAAATGGATCACCTATAAATCCTGTGGCTAGAGATTATCCTTCAGAATTTATTCAAACAGGAATTTCTGCAATAGATGGGTTAAACACTTTAGTTAGAGGACAAAAACTTCCTGTATTTTCAGGTTCAGGACTTCCTCATGCGCAACTTGCAGCACAAATAGCAAGACAAGCAAAAGTTTTAAATTCAGATTCTAAATTTGCAGTTGTTTTTGCAGCTATTGGTATTACATTTGAGGAAGCTCAATTTTTTATAGATGATTTTACTAAAACTGGAGCTATAGACAGAGCAGTTTTATTTGTTAATCTTGCAAATGATCCTGTTATAGAAAGAATAGCTACACCTAGGATGGCGCTTACAGCAGCTGAATATTTAGCTTATGAGAAGGATATGCATGTTCTTGTTATTTTAACTGATTTAACTAATTATTGCGAGGCTCTTCGTGAAACTTCAGCAGCTAGAAAAGAAGTCCCTGGTAGAAGAGGATACCCAGGTTATTTATACACTGATTTATCTACAATATATGAAAGAGCAGGTAGGATAAAAGGTAGAGGAGGTTCTATTACTCAAATACCAATTTTGACTATGCCAGAAGATGATAAAACTCATCCAATCCCAGACCTTACAGGATATATAACAGAGGGACAGATTATATTAAGTAGAGAGTTATACAAAAAAGGAATAAACCCTCCAATAGATGTTCTTCCATCTCTTTCAAGACTTAAAGATAAGGGAATTGGAAAAGAAAAAACTCGTGAAGACCATGCAGATACAATGAATCAATTATTTGCAGCTTATGCTCAAGGAAAACAAGCCAAAGAACTAGCTGTTATTTTAGGAGAGTCTGCATTATCAGAGGCAGATAAATCATTTGCTAAATTTGCGGAGGCTTTTGAACAAAAATATATAGCTCAAGGATTTAATAGTAATAGAACTATAGAAGAAACATTAAATCTTGGATGGGAACTATTATCTATTCTACCAAGAACAGAACTTAAGAGAATAAGAGATGAATACTTAATTAAGTATCTAGATAAAAAAGAAGGTGAATAACCTATGAGGCTTAATGTAAATCCAACAAGAATGGAACTTACAAAATTAAAAAAAAGATTAACTACAGCTTCAAGAGGTCATAAACTTTTAAAAGACAAACAAGATGAACTTATGAGAAGGTTTATTGAGCTTATAAAATATAATAACGAATTAAGAAAAAAAGTTGAAGAAGAATTGTTATTATCTTTTCAAGATTTTGTAATGGCAAAAGCTTTTATGTCATCAGAAATCCTTGAGGAAGCTATAATATATCCCAAGGAAAAAATATCAGTTGATGTTGAAACAAAAAACGTAATGAGTGTCAATGTCCCTGTTATGCAGTTTAAAAGGGAATTAGAAGGCGACGAGGGGAGTATATATCCTTATGGTTTTGCAGGAACTTCCCCAGTGCTAGATGATGCATTAAAAAAGCTATATGATATTCTTCCAAGTCTTTTAGAACTAGCTGAGGTTGAAAAATCATGTCAACTTATGGCAGATGAAATAGAGAAGACTAGAAGACGTGTAAATGCTTTAGAATATAGGACTATACCAGAACTTGAAGAGACAATTAAATTTATAGTAATGAAGTTAGATGAAAATGAAAGAGGAAATTTAACAAGACTTATGAAAGTTAAATCTATGCTTCAAGAAAAAAATGAAGATGTAGTATAAAAAAAATGATTTGCCATTGGCAAATCATTTTTTTTCATATATTTTTGACTTTCATACCTTTTGCGTTAAACTGAGGTGTTGAACCTGGAAAAGTAAAAGTTTTGTATATTAGCATATTATCAGATAGTATTATAGATTTGAAAATATAAGTTTTAACACCTTTATATTCAAAAACATGATAATTATCTAAATCGTGAAAATCTTTTATCATCTCAACCTTGAGACCCTTAACTGTTCCTGTTCACCCGCAGGCTATAATGGTTGTTTTTACTACAAAAGATTTGTTTTCTTTTTTAGCTAAATTCAATGCTTTTTCCTGTATTTTAAACATAAAATCACCTCCATACCCCTATAAGGTATATTATATAATATATTTTGTATAGAGTCAAAATATTTAAAATCACTAGACTTATAATAAAAAATGTAATAGAATTATTTGATGTAATGTAGGAGGTATAGTATGGCCATAGAAAGAGAAGAGCTAGAAAAAGAAAAAATATATATAGAAGATACTAAATGCTTTATAGATAAAGAATTAAGAGAGCTAACTGAGGAAGATAAAAAACTTAAAGAAAGATTGTTTAATATAAAAAAAGAGACTAAAGGAAAGTATAGTGAAGAACTTGAGAGATTCCAGAAACAATACGATATAACAAATAAAAATCTAAATAGTTTTATAGAAGCTAAAAAAAGACCTTATTTTGCTAGAGTTGATTTTAGAGAGAAATTAAGAGAAGTTGAAAAAATATATATAGGCAAATTTGGACTTTCAGATAGCAAAACAGGTGATGAATATATTGTTGATTGGAGAGCACCTATTGCAGATCTTTATTATAGCGGAACTTTTGGAAAGGTAGTTTATACTGCTCCTATAGGTGAAATAGAAGGAAAGCTATCTTTGAAAAGAAAATTTTTGATAGAAGATGGAGAAATAAAGGATGCTTTTGATGAAGGGATAAATGAATTAATATTAAGAAATAAAGATAATGAAGAAACGAGTTTATCAGATGAATTTTTAAGGATAAATTTAGATCAGAATGTTAAAAATAAATTAAAGGATATAGTTGCAACAATTCAGAAGGAGCAAAATGAAATAATAAGAGAAGATAAAAACAAAGCTATTTTAGTTCAAGGCTTTGCAGGCTCTGGTAAAACTACAATAGCCCTTCATAGATTGGCCTACCTTCTATATAGATATAGAAATAACTTAAAAGGAAATGAATTTTTAGTTATAGCGCCTAATATTCTTTTTCTAGATTACATATTAGATGTTTTGCCGGATTTAGGAGTAGAGGATGCAGCGCAAAGTACTCTAAATGATATGTTTATGAAGATTTTAGGATTAAAGGGAAAAGTTTTTTCAAAAGATGATAAATTACATAAATATTTAGAAGAAAAAGATGAAGATATATTAAAAGCAAGTCAAATAAAAGCAAGTATGAAATTTAAAAAATTAATGGATAATTATCTTAAATTAATAGAAA
>JBGUER010000122.1:0-9535 GCA_041821285.1 Clostridiaceae bacterium | reverse complement strand
ATTTAAAAGCTCTTTTACTAAATTGTATGCAAAATCAATTAATTGTTTTGATGATGTATAATTAATATTAGTATTTATATCTCTCACTAACTCAAATATAACGCTTATTCCATCTGCTGTATTAAAATCATCGTCCATCTTTTGAATGAATTTTAATTTGTAATCTTCAAGGGTTTTCATATATTCTTTTTCATTTCCTGATAATATTTCTACATCTGATTCATTCTTTAAATTATTTAGATTTTCTAATGCTTTTTTTATTCTTCCTAATGATGATTTAGCTGACTCTAATAAATCTTCACTGAAATTTAATTGAGTTCTATAATGAGCCGATAGCATAAATAACCTTACCACATCACTATCATATTCTTTTAATATTTCTCTTGCTGTGAAAAAATTATTTAAAGATTTAGACATCTTTTGATTATTTATATTTAAAAATGCTGAATGAAGCCAATAATTAGCAAAAGTTTTCCCAGTTCTTCCTTCACTTTGTGCTATTTCATTTTCATGATGAGGAAATATAAGGTCTGAACCTCCTGCATGAATATCTATAGTTTCTCCTAAAAGCTTATATGCCATGCAAGAACATTCTATATGCCATCCAGGTCTTCCTTGCCCAAAAGGTGCTTCCCAATAAGGTTCTCCTTCTTTTTTAGATTTCCATATAGCAAAATCCATAGGATCTTTTTTTCTTTCATCTACATTAATCCTAGCACCTGATTGTAGTTCATCTATGTTTTGACCAGAAAGCTTACCATATTCTTTAAATTTCTTTGTACTGTAATATACATCTCCATCTATTTCGTAAGCATAGCCTTTTTCAATAAGCACAGATACAAATTCAACAATTTCATCAATATGTTCAGTAGCTCTTGGGTTAGATGTAGCTCTTTTTAATTTAAGATTATCTGCATCTTTATAGTATTCTTCTATAAATTTATCACCAAGTTGTTTTACCGTTATTGATTCATCATTAGCCTTTTTTATCATCTTATCATCGATATCAGTAAAATTCTGAACAAAATTAACTTTGTAACCTTTATATTCTAAATATCTTCTTATTGTATCAAATACAATAAAAGTTCTTCCATTACCAATATGAAAATAATTGTAAACAGTAGGCCCACAAACATACATTGATACTTCATTTGGAACTATAGTTTTAAATTCTTCTTTTTTATTTGTTAAAGAATTATATACCTTCATTTTATCCCCCCTTATTTTAATTTCAATCCTTGATTTTCATATTCCTCTTTTATTTTACTTACTATATCTTCTATTTTTATTTCTTGACTTTCATCAGCGTTTCTTGTTTTGTATTCTACTATTCCTTCACTTATTCCTCTTCCAACAGTTATTCTTATTGGAATTCCAATAAGGTCTGCATCTTTAAATTTAACTCCTGCTCTTTCATTTCTATCATCTAGTATAACATCTAATCCAATATCTTTAAGTTCTTTATATATATCTTCTGCATTTTTAACTTGCTCTTCATTTTTACCCGATACAGGAACTACTATAACTTGATATGGAGCTATAGACAATGGCCAAATAATACCATTTTCATCATGATTTTGTTCAATAATAGCTGCTAAAGTTCTATTTATTCCTATACCATAACAACCCATTAAAACAGGTTTTTTCTTACCATTTTCATCTATAAATTCAGCTTTCATAATACTAGAATATTTTGTTCCAAGCTTGAATATATGTGCAACTTCAATACCCCTTGCTATAGTAATTGGTTTATTACATATAGGGCAAAGATCTCCTTCAACTACTTTTCTAAAATCCCCTACTTCTCCTTTAAAATCTTTTCCATAATTAACATTTTCAAAATGATATCCAGTTTCATTAGCACCTACAATAAAATTATACATCTTAGAAACTTCTTCATCAACTAATAAAATATCTGTTTTTATACCTATGGGTCCTGCAAATCCCACTTCAGCAGATGTAACATTTTTAACTATATTTTCCCCTGCCATTTCAAAATTTAACGCTCCGCCTATCTTATTTATAACCTTAATTTCATTTACTTCCCTATCTCCTCTTACCATTACAGCTACTGTTTTCTCATCAGCTTTAAATATAAGAGTTTTGGCAAATTTTTTATTGGTAGTGTTAAAAAATTCGACTAAATTTTCTATAGTTTTAGCTTCAGGAGTTGAAACTTTCTTTAATTCATTGTATTCTTCTTCTACACTTTCTTCAGATATCGCTTTTGCTTTTTCCACATTTGCTGCATAATTACAAGACGTACAAAAGGCTATTTCATCTTCTCCAACTTCAGATTTCACCATAAATTCAGCTGAACCTGAACCTCCCATAGCACCTGAATCTGCTTCAACGCAGCTAGTTGACAAACCGCATCTTTTAAATATTTTGTGATAAGCTTCATACATTTTATTATAAGATATATCCAATCCTTCATCATCTTTATCAAAACTATACGCATCTTTCATTATAAATTCTCTAGATCTCATTACTCCAAATCTTGGTCTTCTTTCATCTCTATATTTAGTTTGTATTTGATATAAATTTAAAGGAAGCTGCTTATACGATTTTATTTCACTTCTCACTATGTCAGTAAAAACCTCTTCATGTGTTGGTCCAAGGCAAAATTCTCTTTGATTTCTATCTTTAAATTTAAACATTTCAGGTCCAAAAACATCCCATCTTCCAGATTCTTTCCAAAGTTCAGATGGGACTATAGCAGAACATAATATTTCTACAGAATCTTTTTCATCCATTTCTTCTCTTACCACTTGTTCTACTTTCTTCAAAGCTTTTACACCTAATGGCATAAAATTATATATACCAGAAGCATTTTTTCTCATAAGCCCAGCCCTTAACATAAGTTTGTGACTTGATATTTCAGCTTCTGATGGCACTTCCCTTAGAGTTGCCATTAAAGTTTTAGATAATTTCATTTGAATTCCTCCTATTAAATTAAAATATAAAAAAAACTCCCCCTATTAGGGCGAGTTAATCGCGGTACCACCTAAATTTAAACTAATTTTAATAACGGCTTACACCGGCAGTTTTTACTGCAGCTCAGAAGCTGGTTTGAAATAGAAAAATCTCTCAGCCTTAGATTTTATCTCTGTTTTTTATTTCTACTATTCTTCGTCATAGCTTTTATTTACTTCCTATAAATATTATAATAAATTAATACACTATGTCAATAGTTCTCAAGTATTTTCTCAGCTAATACTAAATCCTCTTCTGTAGTTATTTTAATATTATCATAACTTCCTTCATAAAGAAAAACTCTATTATTAAAATTTTCATATATAAAAGTATCATCAGTAGAATTAATATTTTCTAGCTTGAATTTTTCATGACACTTTAATATTTTTTCATATATAAAGCACTGGGGTGTCTGAACATTAAAAAGCAAACTCCTATCAAGTGTTTTTATAGAAAATCCTTTGTCATCTCGTACCTTTATAGTATCCTTTGGCATAACACCTGGAGCTGCTCCACCATAAAGTTTAGTATATTTTATGCCATCTTCTATTATTTTATTAGATGTAAAGGGCCTTGCCCCATCATGAATTAAAACTATAGAGGAATTCATCTCTCTTAATCCATTTAAAACAGATTCTTGTCTTTCTGCCCCGCCTTTTACTATTTTAACTACCTTACTAAATTTATATTTTATAACTATATTTTGTCTTATATAGTCTATTTCATCATCCTTTGCAACTAGAACAATTTCATCTATTTCTTTGCAATTTGAAAAGACTTCTAAAGTATAATAAAGTATTGGTTTGTTTTTTAATAAAATAAATTGTTTATTTATTTTTTTCCCCATTCTTTTTCCGCTACCAGCAGCTAAAATCAAAGCTGTTACTTTTTCCATTTAGCTAGCCATATCTTTAGGTTTTGCAAAAATCATCCTTCCTGCTGCAGTTTGAAGGACAGAGGTAACTAAAACATCTAATACATCTCCTATATGTTTTCGTCCACCTTCTACAACTATCATAGTACCATCATCTAAATAAGCTATACCTTGCCCTGATTCTTTTCCATCTTTTACTATTTGAATTTTCATTTCCTCACCTGGTAAAACTACAGGCTTTACAGCGTTGGCTAGTTCATTTATATTCAGTACAGGAACACCTTGAAATTCTGCAACCTTATTTAAATTATAATCATTAGTTATTACTTTTCCATTTAACACTTGCGCAAGTTTCAATAATTTACTATCAACTTCTTTTATGTCCTTAAAATCTTTTTCATATATTTGAACATCTATATTTAATTCCTTTTGTATCTTGTTTAATATATCAAGACCTCTTCTACCTCGATTTCTTTTTAAAGAATCTGAGGAATCCGCTATATGCCTTAATTCTTCTAATACAAATGTTGGTATTATTAATGATCCTTCAATAAACCCGGTCTGACATATATCGAATATTCTACCATCTATAATCACAGAGGTATCTAACACCTTAGGGTCACCACTTTGATTCTTTGACTTTTTATCCTTAGTGCTAGATGTTCTCTTTAAGCTTATATTTTGTATAAAAGAAGTAAATTCTTCTTTTCTTCTTATTGCTATATCCGCTCCTAAAACTGCCATAGAAATTGCTACAATAACAGCTATAATAGTCCCAATTAAATTTAATCTCGGAAATATACTAATTACCAAAACAGATATTACTAATCCTATTAAAGCTCCTGTAGTTCCTAAAATCAATTCATTTACAGATACCTTTCCCATGCTAAATTCTACATTTTCTACTAGTTTAGATGTTTGCTTATTTATAAGTGGATATACTAAAAAGAATATGAGTCCAAATAATAAAACAACAACAACATAATAACTTATAAGTCCAGCATTTATATTATTACTATTTATCTTAAATAAATTTTTAATAAAATCAAATCTAATAAACAGATTTCCAAGTATTCCTCCTACTATTAATCCTATTAACGTGCATAACATTCTAAGTATTTTTTTTAACACTGTTTCACCTCCAAAAATTGTGCTTATTACTAATATATATTAATTGCTAATAATTTGCAATACAATTTAAATTTATTAATAAATTATATATAATTTATACACCCCCTATAAATTATATAGCTTTTGTATTATCATTATTTATAAGCTTTAAAGCTATTTGTTGACAAAGAGAACCTATACATTTTATAATTAATTCATGAGCATGAGTTAAAAGGGGTGAGGCTAATGAAAGACATAATAGTAGATGATTTTCAAAACGCTGTTGGAGATTCACTACTAAGACATAAAAGCATCATAGATATTATTACAAAACTTCAGGAATCTAACAGCAAAATAAACAGAGCAGTTGCCAAGTCTATAACTAATTGTGGTTGTGTATCAGTTGAAGCGAATAAGCAACTCTATAAAAACGATGAAAATGTTGATATAGAAGAGATTCGCAATCAACTAGATAACCATATACGAGGCCATCTTTGTAATAATTGTCAAGAGATAATAGAACAAGAAATAGGTAGAAATCTTTTTTACATTGCTGCATTATGCAATGTCTTAGATTTAAATATGTTTGATATTCTAATAACAGAAAATGAAAAATTAACTACTCTTGGCAAGTATAATTTAAGATGATGATTTAATATTAATTTAAAATCAAATAGGTTCTTCCTATTTGATTTTTTTATATAGATTTGTAAAAAGCTTCTTTTACATCTTTTACTTCTAAAATATTAATATCCTTGTTCCTGATTTTATCTTTACATTTTAATGGAATTAATGCATTTTTAAAACCAAGTTTTTCTGCCTCATTTATTATCCTATCTATATATGATACCTTTCTAACTTCTCCTGTTAATCCAATTTCACCCACAACAATCATCTTTTCAAGTTTTGTTTCCTTTGATTTTATGCTAGATATCAAAGCTAATGCAATTCCTAAATCCCCAGAGGTTCCTTCTATACTAAGGCCACCTACAACATTAACATATACATCATAATTATAAAAAGAAAATTTCAACTTCTTTTCTAAAACTGCTAAAATAAGATTTAATCTATTATTATCAACTCCTACAGCTGTTCTTCTTGGGAAATTCGCATTAGTCTCACTAACAAGCGCTTGAACCTCTATAAGAATGGGTCTTGTTCCTTCCATTATTCCTATTATTACAGAACCTTCTTTTTTACTTTCTAAATCTTCCAAAAATAATGATGATGGATTTGTAATCTCTATAAGTCCCTCATAAGACATTTCAAAAACACCTATCTCGGAAGTGGTCCCAAACCTATTTTTAACTGTTCGAAGTATCCTAAACTCTTCACTCCTTTCCCCTTCAAATGTTAAAACAGTGTCTACCATATGTTCTAAAACTCTAGGACCTGCAAGCTCACCTTGTTTAGTTACATGTGCTACTATAAATAAGGATATATCATTACTTTTAGCTATTCGCATTAAAATGTTTGAACACTCTCTAACTTGAGATACTCCTCCAGGCGCACTAGACAAATTTGAACTATATGTAGTTTGAATAGAATCTATAATCACAAATACCGCACCTATAGCTTTAATTTCTTCCTCTATCATTTCAAGATTAGTTTGAGCTAAAATAAACAAATTTTCTGATTTACAATTTAATCTATCACCTCTAATTTTTATTTGTTCATTTGATTCTTCACCACTTACATACAACACCTTACCATATTTTTCTGCTATATTATTTGCGCATTGAAGTAAAAGTGTAGACTTTCCAATACCTGGATCACCAGAAATAAGTGTTAATGACCCTTTAACAATTCCTCCACCAAGCACTCTATTAAGCTCATCTATACTAGTGTTATATCTTTCATATTCTCCAGATTTTATATAATTTATACCTTTAGGAGATATTTTTTTTATATTTGGATTTGTATTTTTATTTTTCTCCACAGTTTCTTCTACCATTGTATTCCATTTTCCACAGCCTGGACACTTTCCAAAATACTTCGGATTTTCAAATCCACATTCCTGGCACACATAATTTGTTCTTGCTTTCATATAATTTTTCTCTCCTTGAATCAGATTAAAATATTATTATACTACATAGATAGGGTGCATACGCACCCTATTTTATTAAAGACTTTGTCTTAAATATTAGATTACCATCTTTTGCTGATGCTAATATAAAATCACCTTTTTTAAGTATTCCTTTTAATATTTCCTCTGAAAGCTTATCTTCAACAATTTTTGTAATAGTTCTTCTTAATTGCCTTGCTCCATACGCTATATCAAATCCATCTTTAGTTAATAGATCTTCTGCCAATTCATCAAATTCTATTATTATGTCTTGTTGCTTTAATCTTTTAGATACTTCAAATAGCATTAACCTTACTATATCTTTTAAGTCCTTTTCTTCAAGTTGACGGAATACTATAATATCGTCTATTCTATTTAAAAATTCAGGTTTAAAAGAATGTTTCAACTCTTCCATTATTGTATCTTTCATTTTCTCATATTCACTTTCATTTTCTTGTTCTCTAGTTGAAAAACCTAACGACTTCTGTTTTTTTATAGTTGAAGCTCCTACATTAGATGTCATTATTATTATTGTATTTTTAAAATCAACAACTTTTCCTTTTCCATCAGTTAGCCTTCCATCTTCTAATATCTGAAGTAAAATATTAAACACATCAGGGTGAGCCTTTTCTATTTCGTCAAATAAAAGCACTGAGTATGGATTTCTTCTTATTTTTTCAGTAAGTTGTCCTCCCTCATCAAACCCAACATATCCTGGAGGAGACCCTATAAGTCTAGAAACTGAATGTTTTTCCATATACTCTGACATATCTATTCTTATCATCAATTTTTCATCACCAAACATAGCTTCTGATAACGCTTTAGATAATTCTGTTTTTCCTACACCTGTTGGTCCTAAAAATATAAAAGAACCTATTGGTCTTTTAGGGTCTTTCAACCCTACTCTTGCCCTTCTAACTGCCCTTGCTATTGATTTAACTGCCTCTTCTTGCCCTACAACTCTTTTATGAAGTATTTCTTCTAAATGAAGTAGTCTATCCGATTCTTTTTCAGTAAGTTTTTCTACCGGTATTTTAGTCCATTTAGATACAACTGCTGCGATCTGTGCTTCTCCAACTACATGAAGATTATTATCTGCTTGAGTTCTCCAATTATTTTTTGTATTTTCTAATTTAGTTTTAATGTTTTTTTCTTTATCTCTTAATTCTGCAGCTTTCTCGAAGTCTTGAATTTTTATAGCATCTTCTTTTTCTTTAATTATCTTTTCAAGCTCTTCTTCAATTGATTTAATATCTTTTGGAGCTGTCAAGTTTTTTATCCTAACTCTAGACCCAGCCTCATCTATCAAATCTATAGCTTTATCTGGAAGAAATCTATCGGTTATATACCTATCAGATAATTTTACTGCAGCTTCTATTGCACTATCTAATATCTTGACTCTATGATGTGCTTCATATTTATCTCTTAACCCTTTTAAAATTTCTATAGTTTCCTCTTTAGTTGGCTCACCTACGTTAACAGGTTGAAATCTTCTTTCAAGTGCAGCATCCTTTTCTATATACTTTCTATACTCCTCTAATGTTGTTGCTCCAACACATTGAATTTCCCCTCTAGCAAGCGCTGGTTTTAAAATATTTGATGCATCTATTGCACCTTCTGCTGCTCCTGCTCCTATTATTGTGTGAATTTCATCTATAAATAATATTACATTTTTTGCTTTATTAATTTCTTCCATTACTTTTTTAAGTCTTTCCTCAAATTCACCTCTATATTTTGAACCAGCTACCATAGATGATAAATCAAGCGTAACCACTCTTTTATCCTTAATAATTTCAGGCATATTACCATTTACAATAGCTTGAGCTAATCCTTCGGCTATAGCTGTTTTACCCACCCCTGGGTCTCCTATTAAACAAGGATTATTTTTAGTCCTTCTACATAATATTTCAAGTATTCTTTCAGTTTCTTTTTCTCTACCTATAACAGGATCTAATTTGCCCTCTTTAGCCATTACCGTTAAATCCCTTCCATACTTATCTAAAGATGGTGTTTTATTATCTACCTTGCTATTTTTAATATCATTATACTCAGATTCATCTAATGATAAATTCTCCAATATATATTTTTCTAAATTTTCAAAATTAACTCCTAAGTTTTCTAATATAGTAAAAGCTACACCCTCTTCTTCTTTAATTAACGACAGAAGAATGTGTTCTGGAGATATAAAATTTTGGTTTAAATTTCTAGCTTCCATAAAACTCACTTCTAAAAGTCTCTTGGTTCTTGGTGTAAGAGGAATTTCGCTTCCAAATATCTGTGATTCTCCTTGTCCCTCAAGTTCTTCTATAAGTTCCATTACATCTTGGACTTCTACTTCATTTTCTTTAAGCGCAGTAGCTGCCAAACCTTTTTCTTTTAATATTCCTACTAAAATATGTTCTGTACCTACATATCCATGTTTAAAATAATCTGCCGCTTCTTTTGCTAAAAATAATACCTTTTGAGACCTTTGTGTAAATTTATTACTAAACATATAATTCACCTACCTT
>JBGUER010000121.1:0-9572 GCA_041821285.1 Clostridiaceae bacterium | reverse complement strand
GTATGTATGAAGGGATAGCAAGGCAACCAGAAGCTATAGATTTATTTTCAAAAGCAGCAGATGAGTTTTTAGGAGAGCCTACTGATTATAAAACGCTACCCAATAATGTAAAAGCTACATTTATCCAAAGCTTATTTAGTTTATTTGATAGTATATCAAGACAACCAGTAGTATCAGATAAAATTATAGAAGCAGCTAAAAAATATTCAGGATATGAAAAACCTACGACTGTATTATCAGAAGAAGAACAAATAGCTAAGATGTCAGTATTAGGTAGTATGTATGAAGGGATAGCAAGGCAACCAGAAGCTATAGATTCATTTTTAAAAGCAGCAGATGAGTTTTTAGGAGAGCCTACTGATTATAAAACACTATCCAATAATGTGAAAGCTACATTTATTAGTAGTTTATCTAGTTTATTTGATAGTATAGCAAGACAACCAGAAGCATCAGACACAATGACAGAAGCAGCTAAAAAATATTCAGGATATGAAAAATCTGTAACTACATTATCAGAAGAAGAGCAAATGGCTAAGATGTCAGTATTAGGTAGTATGTATGAAAGTATAGCAAGACAACCAGAAGCTATAGATTTATTTTCAAAAGCAGCAGATGAGTTTTTAGGACAATCTACTGATTATAATGAATTACCAAATAAGTCAAAAGCTTCATTTGTTAGAAGTTTATTTAGTCTGTTTCAAAGTATATCAAGACAACCAGAAAAAAAAGATTTATTAATAGAAACTATGGAGAAATATTCAGGATATAAAAAATTTACATTTCCATTATCGGAAGAAGAAGAAATTGCTAAACTTGAAGTCGTTACAAATAGTTTGAATTATGCATATAGTACTGATAGCAAAGATACTATATTAGATTTATTAGATAGTTATTTTGGTGAAATAGAAAGTATAGATAATATATCAGAGCATTTAGGGCATTATAGAAATTATAGTATATTTTATATCTTTAGTATTATAAATTCAGAACCTAGTGAAATAGATAGTATTATTGATGATTTTTCTAAATATATTCCTAGTTCTAAAAAGGTGAAATCCTACATATTGCCGAATAAAATTATTGCAGATGAAGATGAAATAAATATTTATTTTGGTGAAAAATTAAATTTAGAAAAATCTAAGATAGATAAATCCAATTTTATAATTTCAAATAATACTGTTGAATCTGTTAAAATCTATGATAATTATGTTGCATTAAAACTAAAAAATCATATTAAGAATGGTGAAGAGGTTAATATAAGTTATCAAAAAGGGGTTAATAATATTTATTCTAGTAATTATACAAAATATATGCCAAATTTGTATAATATACCTGCTGAAAATATAACTATGCAATATAATTCAGATTTATTAAATATTAAATTAAATAATTCTTTAATTGATGGATTTGATAAAAATATACTTGAATATAATATAGAAGTTTCGCCTGATATAGACAGTGTAAATATAATACCAGTAGCTGAAAATGAGAATTCAACAATAAAAATAGTCGTGGGTGATGAGACACCTATAGAGGTAGTCCCAAGTGGAAGTATCTCTAATAATTACGAAATAGATAAAAATAATACAACTACTATTCAAATTCATGTTATTTCACAAGATACTACAAACGAAAAAATATATACAATAAATATAAAGAAAAGTACCATTGCAAAGGAAAAACTATCAGAAAATTTAGCAAAAACAGGTTCAACAATGGATACAAATATATTAATATTATTTGGAAGTATTTTTATGATTTTAGGTGGATTTATATTTATAGTTGGAAGAAGAAAATCTCATTCAAGTCTATAGTGATTTCACTTTTTAGTAATATATTGATATAATAGAAGAAAAATTAAGAAAAGAGGAAATATTAATATGTTAAAAGATTTATTGAAAAAAAACGAAATAACAGCTATGAAGGCAAGAGAAAAGGCAAAAGTAAGTGTTTTAAGACTAGTAAGTGCTGATATTAAAGCATATGAGGTTAATGAAAGAAAAGAGATCACTGATGAACTTATTGTAAAAATAATAGAAAAAAATATAAAACAAACAAGAGAAGCTTTAGAATATGCTAAACAATTAAATGATGAAGTTAAAATCTCTGAAGGTAATTTTGCAATTGAAGTGTTAACTGAGTATCTTCCAGAACAATTAAGTGAAGAAGTGGTATTAAACATGATAAAAGAAATTGTAGCTAATGGAAATTATAAAATGTCAGATATGGGTAAAATAATGAAAGAGATTATACCAAAAGTTAATGGCAAATTTGATAGATCTAAAATAAATCCAATGGTGAAAAGTTTATTTATCTAAGTCTTTTGTGATAGAGGTGTTTAATATGACAGAAAAATTGTTTTATAATGATCCGTATATTTGTGAAGCTCAATGCAAAGTTATAGATGTTATACAGAAAAAAGATACATATGAAATTGTCCTTGATAAAACTCCATTTTTCCCAGAGGGTGGTGGTCAGCTATCTGATAAAGGATATATAGATGATATAAAGGTGGATTATGTATACGAAAAAGATGATTTGATTTATCATATTACCAAGGTAAAACCCCAAAACAATACAGTTAAATGTATTGTTGATTTTCATAGGAGATTTGATTTAACCCAGCAACATTCAGGAGAACATCTTATATCTGCAGCTTTTTATAAATTATATAATGCTAAAAATGCAGGTTTTCATTTAGGTGATGAATATTTAACTGTAGATATAGAGATACATGATATTACAAAAGATATGATAGCTGAGGTAGAGAAACAAGCTAATTCATATGTATTCCAAAACAAACCTGTTAACACTTATTTTCTACAAAAAGAAGAAGCTCTAAAACTTCCACTTAGAAAGGAAATTAAAGCTTCTGGAAATATAAGAATGGTTGTTATGGGGGATGGACTAGACTATAGTGCTTGTTGTGGTACTCATGTAAAAAATACTTCCGAAGTCGGGATTATAAAAATAATAAAATATGAGAAATATAAGGGTATGACTAGAGTTTATGCAAAGTGTGGTGTAAGAGCTTTAAAGGATTATCAAATAAAACATGAATATGTAACAGATATAGCAAAGTTATTTTCAGTAGAACAATCTGGAATAGTTAATAAGGTTCAAAAGCAAAAAGCTGATATTTTAGAGTTAAAAAAGCAAATAAATAGTATGTATAGTAAAATGGCAGTAAAAGAAGCAGATGAACTTATAAAAAGGTCAAATTCAAATATTATTACAGATAGATATATTGATGAAGGGTTTGAATATTTAGATAAAATATATGAAAATTTGAAAGATAAAAAGTACATTATTTTATTAAGTTCTTTAAAAGATAAAAAAATTCTTTTAGCTCAAAATGGAGAATTTTCCATGGATTGTGGAAAATTATTTAAAGAAAACCTTAAAGAATTTCAAGGAAAAGGTGGCGGAAATAAAAAAAGAGCTCAGGCTAGCTTTCAAAATGAAAATTCACTGAAAGAATTTGAAAATTGGTTAGAGAAAAAAATAATATAATTAGCAAAAACGCATTAGATAAGACAATGCGTTTTTTTTATTTTAATTAGTTTTTACATTTATATATTTAAATGATAAAATATATGTATAAATAGTTAATAATAACAATTTATGCAAAAGGGCGATGTGTTTTTATGAAAAAAAATAGAAATGGTGTTTTTTATGGAATAACCATTATTATGATGATACTAGGAATGATAATTATATACCAGGATTTTGCAACAGTAGATAATGATAATATTGAGTTGAAACCTAAAATAGTTTTGATAGCTCATGTTTATACAAATCCTTATTGGGAGTATGTAAAGCAAGGCGCCCTAAAAGCTGCCGAAGAAAGAGGTGTAACTATTGATTTTCAAGGACCTCAAGCTTCTTCTAAAACAGAAAATGTAAAACTTTTAAATATGGCTATATATGCTAAAGCGTCAGGTATAATAACTTATGTTCAAGAGGAAGAGAATAGTTTGCCCTATATAAATGAGGGGATAGAAAAAGGGATACCTATAATAACTATAGATTCTGATGCAGAAAACAGTGAGAGATATGTTTATGTAGGAACTGATAATATAAAGGCTGGAAGAATAGCTGCTAAGGAACTTATAGAACAAATGGGAACTTATGGAACTGTAGGAATAGTAATGGCGGGATTAGACACAAAAAACCAAGTAGAGAGAGTAAAATCTTTTGAAGATTATTTAAATAGTAATTCTCATATAAAAATAGCAGGGACTAAGTCTTCAGAATCTTATTTATTAGAGGCTGAATATGTTACAAAGGAATTATTAAATGAACATCCTAATATTAATATATTGTATTGTACATCTGCTTTAGATGGTATAGGAGCTGCAAAGGCTTTAGAATATTTAAAACTGGAGGGTAAAGTACATATATTTTGTTTCGACGACTTACCAGAAACATTAGAGTACATTAAAAATGGTGTTATTGATGCAACTATTGTTCAAAAACCTTATGATATGGGATATGAATCTGTAAATGTATTAGTTGATATTTTAGAAGGTCATAAGATAAGAGGGACAAGGCTTACAGATGTAAGCATAATAAATAAGAAAAATGTAGATAACTATAAGGTGGAAAATGGTGAAAAAGATGAGGAGGAAAAATAGTTTATCAAGTAAATTTAGTATATTTGTTATTTCTGTTGTTATTCCATTTTTATTAACTAATATTTTGTTTATATTTGCAAATAGAAGGCTTGAAAAAAATTATGATTATATGTTAAATAAAAACATGTATATTACTAATATTAGCAAAGATATATCTGACTCATTTTTCTTTATAGATAAATACAAAAATACTAAGGCGCAAGATGATTTAAATGAATATGTAGCTAGTTATAATAAAACTATAGGCACTTTAAATGATTTAAAAAGATATAGTGATTTAGATACTCAATATATAATAAGAGACTTAGAAAATACATTAATAAATTATAATGATTTAGCAAATGACCTAATAAAACAATTGATATATAAAGATGAGGATACAAGAATAGATGCTAAATTAGATAAATTAAAAGAAGTGGTATCTTATTGTGATATATATATAGATAAACTAAATGAACAAACTTTAATTTACAATACAAAGACATATAAAGTAGTTGCAAAGAAAAATTTAATTATATATACGTACTTAATAATATTTGTGGCAGTATCAATAATATCTTATTCGTTTTATACTTTAAATTTTCTAAAAAATATAGACAAATCATTGGACATGCTTGTTAAAAATTCACAAAAGGTTGCAAGAGGAAATTTTGATATTAAAAATACAGAAGATAGTGGTATATTCGAAATAGATGTTTTGTCAAATGGATTTAATTTAATGGTAGATGATATAAATAGATTAATATTATCAATAAAGGAAAAAGCTAAAATACAAAAGAATTTAAAAGAGGAACAGGTTAAAAATTTAAGTATTGAAAATATGTTAAAGGAAACTCAGCTTGAAGTTTTAAAAAGTCAAATAAATCCGCATTTTTTGTTTAATACACTAAATACTATTAGTAGAGTAGCATATATAGAAAATGCAAAACATACGGAAACTTTGATAAATTCAGTTTCAAGCATATTAAGGTATAGTTTAAAAATGATGGAAGAAAATACAAGTTTAAAAGAAGAGGTAGATATAATATGCAAATATGCATTAATACAGGAAACTAGATTTCATGACAGAATACATTTTGAGATAGATGTAAATGAAGATGTATATAATGTGTTACTTCCTGCAATGACACTTCAACCTATAGTAGAAAATGCATTTATTCATGGAATTGAATCTAAAGAAGAAGGGGGATATATAAAAGTTATAGCTTTTAAAGATAGAGGTAAATGTATAATAAAGGTGGAAGATGACGGTGTTGGAATGGATGAAACTACTTTATTAAATATAAAAAATAATATATTTGTAGAAAATCATAAAGGACATACAACAGGAATAGGATTAATTAATGTAATAAAAAGGGTTCAGCATTTATATGGGGTGTTAGATGTGTTTGATATTGAAAGTATATCTAATATTGGTACTAAAGTTGTTATTACTGTACCATTAGGGGGGAAGAACTATGATTAGACTATTAATTGCAGATGATGAATTACTTGAAAGAGATGCTATTAAACTTATAATACAAAGTAATTTTGATAATAATGTTCAAGTAGTAGAGGCTAAAAATGGAAGAGAGGCTATAGAAAAGTCCTTTAATTTTTTCCCGGATATTGTAATTATGGATTTAAAGATGCCTGGAATAGATGGAATTTCAGCTATTAGAGAAATTAGAAAATATAAAAATGATACTTATTTTATTATATTAACTGCTTATGATTATTTTGAATTTGCAAAAGAAGCTATTGAATTTAATGTTAAAGAATATATATTAAAGCCATTAGATAAAGAAGATTTTATAAAAAAAATCTATAAAGCAATGGAATATATTAAAAAAACTAGACAAGCAAGATTAAAATCTATTGATGACAACGAAAAGATAATGACGCTACTGAAATCTTTAGAAAGTGATTTTGTTTATTCTGTAATAAACAATCAAGTTATAAGTGAAGATTATGAAAACATATCGGATTATTTTAATTTGGATTTCAAAGACAATTATTCCATGGTAGTAAATTTAGAAATAGATAAAAGCAACAAGAAAAAAGTTTTTAATTATATTAAGGATTTGATAAATGACCAAAATAGTGTAGTGGGATGCTATAAATATACAAATAGTTATATTTATTTTATTAGTAGTGATAAAAAAAGGACAACTAGCAAGAATAGTGTCATTCTTGATTCTAAAAATTTAGCTAAGATAATAGTTGATAAAATAAAGAAAAAATATGATATAAACATTGCTATAGGCATTGGGCTACCTTGCTATGGTGGCGAGAATATTAATAAGTCTTATAAAGAAGCTGTAGAGTGTTTGGTAGAATTAAAAATCAGTGATGATAAATATATGCATTATGAAGATTTAATAAAATCAAATATTGATGAAAAGAAAAATATATTTTCAAAAGTCCGAGTATATATAGATGAGAATTATGATAATGATTTGGAATTAGAAACTTTGTCAAAAAATTTTAATTTAAGTTCCTACTATTTTAGTAGAACGTTTAAGGAATATGTTGGTATGAATGTATCTGAGTACATAATAAAAATTAGAATGGAAAAGGCTATAGAACTTTTAAAAACTAATAATATAAAGGATATATGCTATTTAGTTGGTTATAATGATCCTAATTATTTTAGTAGAGCATTTAAAAAATATACTGGGGTATGTCCTAGTGAATATAAAATTTAGAAAGACTATAAGCATTTATTTGCTTATAGTCTTAATTTTTCAATATAACAGGGATTTTATTGCTATACAGTATGGAAAAAAATTCAATAATTTAGCAAGATTTTAAATTTATCTAACAATATAAGCTATTCTTTTAAACGTATACAATTGATATTATATAAATATAAAATATTCTGTAAGGGGGATAAAAAATGAAAAAATTATTATCAAT
The DNA here is from genome assembly GCA_041821285.1 of Clostridiaceae bacterium. GTDB lineage: Bacteria > Bacillota > Clostridia > Clostridiales > Clostridiaceae > JAJBWD01. Next base: position 2,037 of record JBGUER010000121.1, on the reverse strand, counting down.
AATTTTAGTTTCATTGTTAGTTTTAGGAGCAGTAGGTTGTGGTTCAAGCAAATCTACAGATGACTCAGCAGATAGTAAAAAGGTTCTTGTAGGTGTTGCTATGCCTACGCAGTCGCTTCAACGTTGGAATCAAGATGGAGCTAATATGAAAAAAGAACTTGAAGCTAAAGGATATGAGGTTGATCTTCAATATTCAAACAATGATATCAATACCCAGGTTCAAACTATTGAAAACATGATTACAAAGGGATGTAAAGTTCTAGTAATAGCAGCTGTTGATGGATCAGCTTTAACTGGTGTTTTAGAAAAAGCTGGAGAAAACGATATAAAAGTTATAGCTTATGACAGATTAATAATGGAAACAGAAAATGTGGATTATTATGCTACATTTGATAATTTCAAGGTAGGAGTTATTCAAGGACAATATATTGAGGACGCACTTTTGTTAAAAGATGGGAACGGTCCATTTAATATTGAGTTATTTGGTGGTTCACCAGATGATAATAATGCGAAATTCTTCAATGGTGGGGCTATGAGCATACTACAACCATATATAGACAATGGCAAACTTGTTGTACCTAGTAAACAAACAGATTTTAATACTATTGCTATTCAAGCTTGGGATTCTGCAAAAGCACAATCTAGAATGGATAATTTAATTACATCTAATTATGCAAAGGGCGAAAAACTTGATGCTGTTTTATCACCAAATGATAGTTTGGCTATTGGTATAGTTGCATCATTAAAAAATAATGGTTATGGAAGCGATGATAAAGCTTATCCAATATTAACTGGACAAGATTGTGATAAACCAAATGTAATGGCAATGATTAATGATCAACAATCAATGTCTATATTTAAAGATACAAGAACACTAGCTACTAAAGTTGTTGAAATGGTTGATGCTTTAATGCAAGGCAAAGATGCGGATGTTAATGATACAAAAACATATGATAATGGAGTAAAGGTTGTACCATCATTTTTATGCGACCCAGTTTATGCAGATAAGAATAATTATAAAGAAATCCTTATAGACAGTGGTTATTATACTGAGGCGGATTTGAAATAGCAAATTATTTAATTTGAAAGCCGGACAAGTGTAATTATATGTTCGGCTTTTGTAATAGCTAGTTTTAGGAGATGGGAAAATGGATGAATTTATACTTGAAATGAAAAATATTACTAAAGAATTTCCTGGTGTTAAAGTATTAAACAATGTAAATTTAGATGTTAAATTTGGTGAAATTCATGCTCTTATTGGAGAAAATGGAGCTGGTAAATCTACGTTAATGAATATATTAAGTGGCGTATACCCATATGGTACTTATGGTGGAGATATAATTTATAAAGGTAGAGAATGTATTTTTAAGGAAATAAAAGATAGTGAAAAACTTGGAATAGGATTTATTCATCAAGAATTGGCATTAAGTCCATATCTCTCAATAGGAGAAAATATTTTTTTAGGAAATGAGATAGAAAAAAATAATTTTATTGATTGGACAGAAACTCATGCTAGAGCTAAAGATATTATGAAAAAGGTTGGACTTAAAGAAAATTCATATACAAAAATTAAAGATATAGGTGTTGGTAAACAACAACTTGTAGAAATAGCAAAGGCCGTGGCACTAAACGTTAAACTTCTTATATTAGATGAGCCTACAGCAGCGCTTAATGAAACGGATTCAAATAACCTTTTAGATTTGTTATTGCAATTAAAAAAAGATGGAATTACTTCAATTCTTATTTCTCATAAACTAAATGAAATATTAAAAGTCTCAGATTCTATTACTATTATTCGTGATGGGTCTACTATAGAAACTTTAGATAAAAATGATGAAGATTTGAATGAAGATAGAATAATAAAAGGCATGGTTGGTCGTGAACTAACTAATAGATTTCCAATACATCAGGCTAAAATAGGAAATGTATTATTTGAAGTTAAAAATTGGAATGTATATGATCCAAGTAATGAAGAAAGAAAAATTATAGACGATATAAATTTCAATATAAAAAAGGGAGAAATAGTTGGTTTTTCAG
>JBGUER010000120.1:0-9577 GCA_041821285.1 Clostridiaceae bacterium | reverse complement strand
AGCGTTGCCACAAAGGTTTTAAGAGTAAATTATGAAGAAAATTCTGATTGCAATATAAATAAATGTAATGAAATACATAAATGTTTTAATGAAACGTATAGAAATTTCAGAGATAAATCTCAGCTTAAAGATATGCCATGTTGTTTTAGATACGATCCTAGTATATTTGCAAATATAATAAATCCTGAAAAAGTTCTAATGTTTACAGCTTTATTTGATATATTCATTCCACGTAAATCTTCAAATGATTTGTGGGATAAGCTAAGAAAACCAAAGAGATATTTACTTTTTTCAGGACATTTAGGTTCTCATGTAATATATAAAAAATATATATTAAGAAAAAGTTTGGAATTTCTAAAGGGGACGGTTCAGTAAAATTTCTAACACAAGGTATTAGTTACATAATTTAAGTAATATTGACAACATATTCTAATAGATGTATATTATTTGTATAATAGTTACAAAAATAATGAGATCAAATTTTCTGATTTTTATGATAAGGTATGAAAGAGGTAAAAATATATGAAAATAGATATTTTGAATTTAATGAATGGTATTTTGATTCTTGTTTTTATAGCAAGTTTCTTTTCCTATATTGTTTATTCATATAAATATAGCATTAGAAAGACTAATGCTATGGTTAAGTATTTGGTAAATATAAATTGTGGATATTCACAAAGTATGATTACTCAAGAATATGCTGCTTATGAAAAATATAAGATTTGGATATTTTGTGTACATAAAAAATATAAAATGATGTGCCTTATAAGATAATTTTAAAAATAAGGAGAGGAAAGTATGAACATCATTTTTAATGGATTAAATGAAATTTTGAACTATCTTTTTAGTATTACTGGGGACTGGGGTATTGCTATAATATTATTGACTGTAATTGTTAGAATTATTATTTTACCTTTATCTATAAAACAAAGAAAAAGTATAGGGCAACAACAAATATTATCAAGTAAAATTAATGGTATCAAAGAAAAATATAAAAATAATAAGGACAAACTTGAATTAGAGATGAAAAAATGTTATAAACAAGGCGCTAAAAGCACTTTAGGTTGTTTTATAAGCCTTTTGCAATTGCCACTAATATCTACGTTGTATTTTGTTATTATCAAACTCCCTGTAGAAGTAGGCACTATAATTGTTCCTTGGGTAGCTAGCATTAAGATGACAGATCATTTGTTTATTATTCCTATATTATATGTGGTTATTAATTTATTGCCTAATTTAATTCCATATATTTCATGTTTTAAATCTCAAAGAAATATTAAATCAATAAAAGGCAATATGCTAATAATGAGTGTATTTAGTTTATTTATAACTATAAAAGCCCCTATAGCATTAGGAATTTATTTTATAACCACAAGTTTATTTTCTTTGGTTGAAGAAATTTGTGTGGGGACGGTTCAGTCAAATTAAGAGAAATCAAGTAAAATAAAATAAAAAATAAGGACAATTAAATTTGTCCTTATTTTTGTTTTAATGGGGACGGTTCAGTTAAATTTCTCTTTAGCACATAATTATATTATAATAAGGATAAGAAATTTAGATTATGATTTTTTAGAAGGAGCGCTTAAGAATATGAATAATGCATATACATATGAAACAAAAATCGGGAAAATAATGATAGTAGAAAATGGTTGCGAAATCATTGCTCTATATTTTAGAGAAAATATAATTGAAAATATAAATATACATGAAACCTCTTTGTTAAAAAAAGCTAACCAAGAACTTCAAGAATATTTTCAGGGAAAAAGGAAAAGTTTTAGTTTGCCAATAAAAGCTACAGGTACAGAATTTCAACAAAAGGTATGGAAAGAACTACAAAATATTACTTATGGAAAAACTAGTAGTTATAAAGAGATAGCAGAGCGTATAGGAAATGAAAAAGCTTCTAGGGCTGTTGGTATGGCAAATAATAAAAACCCCATACCTATTATTATTCCATGTCACCGTGTTATTGGTACTAATGGAAAGCTAGTTGGGTATGCAGGTGGTTTAGATATAAAAGAAAAGTTATTAGAAATAGAAAATAGAAATATAGATAATTAAGGAGACAAAATTGGAAAACGCAATAAGAAAACAAATATTTGAATTCGCAGATGAAGAATATAGAGAGTTTTATAAAAAATTATGTCCTGGCACTGAAAATATCATAGGTGTAAGAGTACCTATGTTAAGAAATCTCGCTAAACAAATAGCGAAAGGTGATTGGCGAGAATATATAAAGTTTGCACAGGATGAGTATTATGAAGAGATTATGCTTCAAGGAATGGTATTGGGTTATGCAAAAGCAGATATAGAAGAGTTATTATGTTATGTAGATGATTTTGTAATTAAAATTGATAACTGGGCTGTTTGTGACAGTTTTTGTAGTGGTTTAAAATTTACAAAACAGAATAAAATCCGTGTTTTTGAGTATATAAAACCTTATTTAAAATCAGAAAATGAATTCGAAGTGCGCTTTGGTGTGGTTATGTTACTCGATTTTTACATAGAAGAAAACTATATTGAAAATGTATTAGGTTTATTAGATGTTGCAAAGCACGATGGTTATTATGTAAAAATGGCAGTGGCTTGGGCTATATCTAAATGTTTTGTTAAATTTCCAAAAAAAACCACAATATATTTAAATAATAATTCTTTAGATAAGTTTACATATAATAAAGCATTGCAAAAGATTGTAGAATCCTTTCAAGTAGATAAAGAAACTAAAAATATTATTAGAAGTATGAAACAAAAATAAAAATAAAATATCTTTTGTATATATATTATAAGTATATAACTAGATGAAGCTATGTAAAATGGCGTTGTTTGGTTTTTTTCATTAAAAATATGATATAATAAGTTATAATATAACATTAAATCAATTATATTCTTGGATATTTTATATAATAGAATAAATAATAATCAATTTGATGTAATAATAATGGGGGTATAAATGTGGACATTTGCGGAGAAGTAGTAGAACATAAAGCTTTTGGGAGAGGTGAAATAATAAAATTTGAAAATAATCATATAACGGTTTTATTTGATAAAAAAAAGGATGAAAAGATATTTGTTTATCCATCTGTGTTTGAAAATTATTTAAAAACAGATAATGAAGTTTTTTTAAAGGAAATCGAAAAAGATAAAAATAAAATAGCCGAGTATGAATTAATCAAAAAACAGGAAGAAATTAAAAGAATTGATGAAGAATATGAAAGAATGGTTCTAGAAAGGAAAAATACTAATAATGGAAAAATAAGTTCAAAAACTAATGATAAAAACAATATTGCCTTTAAATGTAATTATTGTGATGGTGGTAACTCTAAAGAAACAGTTGGATATAAAGGCATTTGTAGTGATGAAACTATTAAGTATAATATATCTGTAGCAAAGCATGTGTGGTGCAGTGACCCTGAATCAAAATGCAATCAATATTTGAAAGGTAATATAACAAGAGAAGAACTTTCAGCTATTTGTGAAAATGATGGATTTATATGTTATGAAAGCCAAATGTTAAGATTATGGCGTGCCTACGCAGGAATTTCAAGACATGGTGAAAAGAAAGGTAAGCCAATGAAATTAAAAAATGTTAAAATTAATAGTTTAGCTTTTCTTACAACTAGGCTACCTTCTGCTAAGGATAAAGATAGATTTATTTTCGCAGTATTTTTAATTGATGAAAATTATGAAGGTGACAATAAAGAAGAGGGATATGTAGCATCAAATTCAAAATATAGAATACAGTTATCACTTGATGAAGCTGAAAAATTAAAGTTTTGGGATTATTATTTTAACCAAAATAATCCACAAAGAATTGTATTCGGAAGTGGACTTCATAGGTATTTAACAGATGTACAAGCAGCCCAGATACTTAAGAAAATTTGCGAAATTAAAAAAGAAACTCCAGAAGAAGAACTTTCAAAAGAATTTTTAGATCATTATTGTAGTTTAAACAATATAGATGTTAATGATATTCCTGCTGCAAATGGTGCTTTATTAAGGTAAAGCAGGTGAATTTATGAGTAAAAAAATTATTAAAGCCATTATTGCTGTAGGGGGATTATGTTTCTTAGGATTAATTCAACAAAGCAGGAAATTTATATCTAATGATAAGATAGGTTTGTTATTTAATTTATTATGTTTTATTGCGGCTATATGTTTAATTGTATTTTCTTTTCTGATAAAAAAGCAAAAGAAAAAAGTACTAACTCATATAGCTGTGATAACAGCTATTATTTCTTTTGTTAGTACGATAGCTGTAGAATTGATTTTCTAAAAATTAAACAAATTATTTATTAGTATATTGAGATTTTGAGAAATTTTCATATAACTTTCTCTGTCATAATGTCTAATATTATCTTTTAATTGTGAATTATCAGTTACTATATTCCGAACATCTAAAAGAAAACAATTTTTAGAATTGCAGATAAAACTATCTAGCGTATTATTCATATTTTTATGATGTATATCTCTTCCTATTTCTAATTTATTTGGAGATTCAACTTCTGATCCATTTATAAATATAATAGGTGTATGTTCTCCAATTTCCTTTCGGATAGCTTTTAAATTTTTATAAAAGTTTTCATTGCTAATAGGTCCTTGGAATGTAAATTCTTCACTAAAAAATTTAAGAAATTTATCAGTGAAAATTTCATTATTTATATTCATAAATTTTTGATGATTATTTTTATCGGTAATAGGTAGATTATAATCCCCAAATGGAATATGAATTTTTTCGTTTTTATTCATGGTATAAATACCCTGAGTATAATCCATTAGTACACTTATTATAATTAAATCATATTTACCACTAAATACACTTGTCTTATATGTTTTATTATCAAAAAAATTCACGCTTTTAACAAGGTGTTTTTTTGTTTCTTCCGAATAATTTTCTTTGTCTATATTAGCATAAAGTATTTCTGAACTAAGTCTATGAATAGGATAACCATAAATTGAATTATAATTAAATTCAGTTTCTATATGATGGTGAAAACTAGATAAATAGTGGGCAACCTGACCTAAATCACAGCTTCCTCTAATAATAATAGATAATTTTTTTTTGTTTTTAATTTTTCCTACACTTTTATTTTCAAAAGTATTTAAATTTAAATTTTTCGCTTCTTTAATCCATGCAGGAATTTCAGCCTTATTTAATATAGATGCAACTTCGCCCACAATGGTTATGGGAGGAAAATTAAGTTTATTATATACCCATTGTTCAACTCCTAAATTTAAAAGCCTACATGAAAATAGAAAATGATCTAATTCACCATTTTTCATACTATAGAAACCACTTATACCATAATCGCCGTATTTATCAGATACTCTAATAACTCCATATTCAGAATTTGAAAGCAATAGAGACAAATTTTTTATGTTGCCTATTCGATTTTTGGTGAAATTCAATTGATTAGTTCTATTAATAAGTTGAAAAATTCGGTTAATATGTTGAGGACAGTTCTTTATTATTTCTACTTGTATGTTTGAGCTAATTAAGAATTCATTGTTTGAATCATAATTAAGCTTATCATCTTGTCTTTTTTCAAGATTTTTATAGAGGGATAATCTATTAAAATCTTTATTTTTACTTCCTAAAAGAAATGTAGATTTAAGCATATTCTTTATAAAATCAGGTGTTTCTATATTGATATTTGGGAAATGATATTTAGCTTCCTCTAAATTTATAGGTTCATCATCTATAAATAATATATTTTCTTGTCTAAGGCAGGTATTTGTAATAATATCTTTTATCATTAAGAATTTAGGGCTATAACTAATTTTAGGGAACACAAAATAATCCCATAAGTTTATTTCTGTTAATTTATTTTTAACTAAATCGAAATTATTTTTAGATGAAATTGAGTTTATTATTCCTCTATTATTTAATTCCTTAATAATTTTAATGTTATTTTTTGAAATAGTAACATTATCTTCTTCTAAAGTGCCATTCCAAAAAGTTCCGTCCATATCCCAAATAACCAGCTTTATTGGATTCGTGATAAACCACCTCTTATATTAATAAATATCATAGAAAGATATTAATCCTTTTTATGTAAAAACACAATAGATTTTAAATAAATTAAAATTGTTTTTTTATTATTTATAGATTATTTAATATTTATCACTATTTATCAATATATAATCTCATTGTAAAGAAAAATAATTTTCAGTGAGATAAGTGGTGAGGAAGTGTTTCGCAAAATATTAAAAATGGATTTAAAAATGAAGAAGAGTATAATGTATTTTAAAAAGCACAAGGAAGGACGCAATTTATAAGGAATCTCAAACATATTAAGCGTATGTAGGGGATTCCTTTTAAATTTACATATAATTATTTACCCATACATTTGGAGTTTTTTTATTGAGGCTAAAGTGTTAAAATATAAGGGATTCAAATAAACCATATTTACTGGAGGAAAAAATGTCAAAAAATCAAAGTGTTGTTGGAAATTTTAAATATAATAATATAGAAAAAACAAATAAGAACTTTATGTATAAAAATCTTCAAAGAAGTAATTGCTATAATAGTGATTTTTCAAATTCAAATTTTGATTATGTAAGTTTTAGAGGTGCACATTTTAAATCATGTACCTTTAGTGAATGTACTTTTACATGGGCAGAATTTATTGGAACAAATTTAAAAGATAGTAATTTTGAAAATGCAAAATTTGAAAATACTATATTTGATTCTGTAAATTTAGAAGGAGTTAATTTTGAAGGTGCGGAATTCGTAAATACTATATTTTTAGCTACTGATATAAATAGAGCAAAAAATTTAAATTTAGAAGATCCCCATATTAAAATATTTAATGAAATGCCTGAATTAGATATAAGTGAAGAGTTAGAACTGGCAGTTATAAATACAATGAAAAATAATTATGTAAAAAAATCAAGGGTTTTTGATACAAAAGAGGGAAAAATAAACTTATTAAATTTAATGATTTTGCTTGAAAATTTTAATGAATCAATTTTAATTAAGGGATTAAACATTATCGAAGTTGAACTTGATAAAGACTTCTATACCTTAAGTTATATAATTAAATTATTAAAAAAATATCAAACAGATGAGATTATTTAAATTATAATAGGAGGAAATAGCATGGAAAACATGTATGAAAAAGTTCTAGAGTCAGTAGGTTTAATAAAGAATAAATCAAAATATAATCCTAAAATAGGAATAATATTAGGGTCTGGCCTTGGTGATTTAGTAAGTACAATGGAAGATAAAGAATTTATAGATTATAAAGATATACCTAATTTTCCTAAAGCTACTGTTAAAGGACATAATGGAAGACTAGTTATAGGAAAAATCAAAGGTGTGGAAGTTTTAGCTATGCAAGGTAGATTTCATTATTTCGAAGGATATACAATGAAAGAACTTTCATATCCAGTTTATGTGATGAAATTATTTGGAATAGAAAAACTTATCATTACAAATTCATGTGGAGGTATTAATACTGATTTTAAGCCAGGCACCTTAATGATTATTAAAGACTTTATTAATCTTGTATCAGATAATCCTTTAATCGGTTATAATGATGAACGTTTTGGACCTAGATTTCCTGATATGACTGAACCATATAAAATCGATTTAATAAACACCGCAAAAGCTGTGGCAAAAGATAATAGTATTGATTATAAAGAAGGAATATATGCAGGGTTTATGGGGCCATATTACGAAACAGCTGCAGAGATAAGAATGATAGCTGGTAATGGAGCTGATGCTGTTGGCATGTCTACAGTGCCTGAAACAATAGCTGCCAATTACTTAGGATTAGAAGTTTTAGGAATAGCTTGTATAACAAACATGGCAACAGGAATTCAAAAGGTAAAGCATTCTCATGAAAGAGTTATTGAAACTGCACAAAAAGCTTCAGTTGAATTTTGCAAATGGATTGAAAATATTATTCCTGAAATAAAATAATATTTTAAGATAAGTATCCTTCTAAGGAGGACAGAAAGATGACACGAGATGAATTTATTGAATATTTATCAGATAAAAACAATATAAAGCTAACTAATGAGCAAAAGGATATAGTTTTTACTATAAATGGTCCGCATACAGTTATATCTACTGCAGGTTCAGGGAAAACTACTATATTATGTGCTAAAATAGCTAATCTGATATTATGCAATAGCGTTAGTACTGAAAGAATTTTGGTGGTAACTTTTAGTAGAGCCAGTGCTGTAGATATGGATAATAGATTTAAAACACAATATGGCGAATTAGTATCTGATTCAGTTAATTTTAGTACTATACATAGTTTTGCATTATCTGTAGTGAAAAATTATTTTTATAAGATTAATAAGCCCTTTGAAATAATAGAAGGGGGAAATGCAAGTATTACTAAAAATAAATTGCTAAGTATATTGTGTAAAAAACACACAGGAGAAAATGTAAATGAAGATAAACTTAAAGATGTAAGTGGGTATATTAGTTATATAAAGAATCTAATGATTTTATATAAAGATCTAGATAATTATGAAGATCAATATCCGCTTCCAAAATTCAAAGAAATTTATAAAGAATATGAAGACTATAAAAGAGATATAAATCAAAATGGTCAAAGGCTGATGGATTATGATGACATGCTATCTATGTGCTATCATGTTTTAAAAAACAACCCTAGTATTCTTAAAAAATATAGAAATAAATATGATTATTATTTAGTAGATGAAGCTCAAGATACATCTAGAGTTCAACATGAAATTCTAAAATTATTAGCTGCCCCTAAATTTAATATATGTCTTGTGGGTGATGATTCCCAATCTATATATTCTTGGAGAGGGGCAGATGTCCAAGAATTTATAGATTTCAAAACAACATATCATAGAGATGGTAAGATTTTATTTATGGGACAGAATTTTAGAAGTTCAAAAACTATAGTGGATTCATCAGCTAGATTTATACTAGAAAATGCTAAAGACAGAATAGAAAAAAAGATATACACTAATAATGAAACAGGACAACCTATTAAATTTATAGGAACTGATAATGAATATGAACAAAATGGATATATTCTAAATCAATTAGATAGAAATAATTTAAAAGAAACGGCAATTTTATATAGAAATAATATATCAGCCATTCCAATAGTAGATGAATTAATTAGAAACAATATATCCTATTATATAAAAGACGATATACCTTCATTTTTCAATCATTTTGTAACTAATGATTTATTAGCAATTATTAGTTTTGCAAATGACCAATGCAATGTAGGTAAATTTGAAAATATTTATTATAAAATTAAAAGCTATGTAAGCAAACAAGATATATTATCTTTAAACTATGAAAATAGAAATAAAAATGTCTTCGATTTGTTATTAGAAAAATCAACTTCTAAAGCTAGAGAAAAGGAACTGAAGAAATTTAAAATTAAATTTGATTTACTTTCAAAAATGGTTCCGGAAAAAGCCTTCTATTATATAGAAAATAGTTTGAATTATAAAGAGTATATTGAGGATTTTTCAAAAATATTAAATTATTCCATAGATAGTGTGGAAAATATAATATCAACTTTAAAAATTATTGCAAAAGGATTAAATACAATAGAAGAATTTATTTATAAATTAG
>JBGUER010000119.1:0-9869 GCA_041821285.1 Clostridiaceae bacterium | reverse complement strand
AAAAATAATCAAAATCCAAGATATACATTCTATTATAAAAATATCACAAAAATAAAGCCTTAACATAAGGCTTTAAACTTTTTATATTTTTGTATGGCGTATTAATTTGGATTATTCATATTACTGCACCTCAACTATATAATATCTAATATCTAATTATACCATATTATATTCTAACTCACTAAATCATTCTTAAGAAATATATACCTTGGTGCCATAAGACATATTGTTATATATCCACTTAGCATTATCTATTGCTAGCCTAATACATCCATGTGAAGCCGGCTGTCCTAACGTTTCATCAACAACATTTCTATTTATATCCATAGGAACCGAATGAAATAAATAATCCCCGTAAAAACTAGTCCAATACTCAGCTCCCATAGCAAATGCATTACTATAAAACCAAGTTCCTCTGCTAGTTATTGTAAAATTTCCTTTTGGTGTATCATGACCAGATTTACCTGTAGCACATACAAACTCTTTTATAAGTTTCCATTTTCCATTGTCATTAATAAAAGCATATGTCATTTGTGAACTTACATTTACCCAGACTAAAAACATAGAATTACTTGTCATATTAGAAACTTTACTTTCGATCTCAGGATTTTCTACATAATTACTAAGATAAATAGCTTTTGTTTGATTTTCACTATTTGCTATCGCCTTTTGTCTTTCCTCTTCTTGCTTTTTTAATTCCTCATCTCTTTGTTTTATGCATTCATTTATTTCTTCCTTAAAATTATCTATTTCATCTGATGAAAACAAACTAACTTTTTCATCTAAATATTTTAAAGCATTCTCATATTTTTTATCTTTATTCAAAGTGTTTATCTCTTCTATTACTTTATTTTTATAATCGCTATAAACAAGCTTTTCTAAATCCTTAGCTTTTTCAAAAATACTTTCTTCAGTATCGGTTACACTTGATAAACAAATTATAGCTTCTTCATAATTTTTCTCATTATAATCATTAGAAGCTTTTAATAAATTCTGTCTATTATCTTCTATCAATAAAATTTGTGTTTTCGCCTCATCTATTTCATCTTTATCTATTAATTTAAGATTTGATAAAATTTCCACATTACTAGATAAGGTTTCATAATCTATTTTACCTTCATAATATTTTTGCTTTAAAGTTTCAAAATTAAGATTTGCTTGTTCTTGTGCATATTCATCAAAATCGAATATTTTTTCTATTACAAAATCATTTTTAGCTTCATTTAAAACTTTATTTGCTTTTTCATAATTATTATTTGCAAATGCTAAATTAACATCCTTTTTATATTCTTTCCCCTGTGATATTTTATAACTTGCAATCCACACAACGACTAAAATCAATACACTAATTAAAATTTTTATTTTAAAACGCCTTTTCATGTACCCACCCTCTTAAACTATATTTAATTTGAATGCATTACATATTATTAACAATAATTATTATATTATACTATGACATTAAATATTTTACAATAATATAAAATCATACTAATTATTATGAATACGCGTGAAAATAATTATAATTAACTATATTTAGTGAAAATTCGCCGTGAACTAATATATATCTCCACAAAAATATAAATCCCACTTTCCTATGGAAAATGGGATTTAAACTTCTATTCTACTTTATGCTGTCTTTTTCTTTTTTTCTATAACTACATAAGTTAATCCTAAAATAACTATTATTAAACCTGCTCCCCCTAAAACATTCATATCAACTGATGAACCTGTTTCAGGTAGATCTTCTGCTTCAGTTGCTTCAACTTCTTCAGGAAGTTCTCCATCTATTAACAATTCTTCATATTCAAAAGATACATTCTTAACTTCCCTTACTTTATCTGCTAAATTATCTCTAATAGGAATATAAGTATTAACTACATCTTCAGCTCCTGTAAAGTCATAATTATCTCCGCCACCAAACATGAAATCATTTGTAACTACTGTATATTTCTTATCCATATCTACTTTAGTTCCATCGCTTAAAACCATAGCTGTAATTCTTTCTCCAGCTTCTGCAGTTTTATCATAATATACTTTAACTCCATAAAACTGAACCCAGCCTATACTATCATTTAATATTCCGTTTTCTAAAACTCTTTTTAAATCAGATCCCTTTAATTTCATAGTAACTAAAGTATTATCAAATGGCATAACTTCATACATATCTCCCATTGTAATATCACCTTTTAATAAAGATCTTCTTAATCCACCACCATTAGTTATACCTATTTGAGAGTCCGTCTCTTCAGCCATTACTTTAGTAGTCCATTCTCCAAGGATAGATAAACCTGTAGTTTTATCATGTGATAATTCCTTATCCGTTGTCCCTAAAATCTCATTTAATGTTCCAGATAATTTTTCCATATAATCATCATATATAGCCTGTGTATTAGCATCATCAACTAATCCTTCGATACTAACTTTTGAACCATTTGCATCGTACTCATATAAATAATTGTTTGTTGCAGTAATAGAAAAAGTTCCACCTTCATTTTCTGCTATGTGTAATTGTCCTATAATTCTACCATTATAATAAGATTCTAATATAGGAATTTCATTTACTTCTCCAACTACCTTTTGATGTGTATGAGCCGCTAAAATTGCATCTACAGAAAGTCCATCTATTTCAGCTAATTCTGCTGCTTCTCCAGTTATATTTCCATCTTTGTCTTGAAAAGCTCCTAGGTGAGTTAGTGCTATAACTACATCTACAGTTTCTTCAAGTGAACCATCTTTTAATTTTACTGCCCATTCTTTTGCAGATTCTGAAGGATTTTTAAATTCTATATTAGCTACATTTTCAGCAGCTGTTTTATATGCTGTTTCAGGAGTAGCTAAACCTATTATACCTATTTTTATTCCACCTACTTCTTCTATCATATATGGTTTAGCCCAAGTTACAGGTTGTCCAGTTGTTTTATCATATATATTAGAAGCTAAAAATTCATAACCTCCTTCAGATGCCCATGTTGGTATTACATCCACACCCCAGTCAAATTCATGATTTCCAACTGATGAAGCTGTTAAACCTATTTCCTTTAACATTTCATTTACTATTGCTCCATGTGTTAAATTAGAAGGAGCACTTCCTTGGAACATATCTCCTCCAGATAAAACGATTGAATTTGGATTATCTGCTGTTAATTTTTTTATTTCACCAGCAAATTTAACAATTCCTGCATTTCCTCCGCCATTTTCTACAGCACCATGAAAATCATTAAAATAAAAAACATCAGCTTCTTTAGGCATATACGCAAATACCGAAGTAAAACTAAATGGTATTACTAAAGAAAACATAAACAATGCTGCAATAAACACAGATGTCAATTTAAAATTAATTTTTTTAATCAACACAATTCCCCCTTTATTTTTTTGGATTAATTTCATTATATATCCATTTATAATATTTGTAAATAGCGCTATTTTTTAGTAAATCATTTTCAAAAAAATTAGTATTAACAATTGAATTGTTAATACTAATTTCCACCTTATAATTCTATATAATTATTTCTCCTATTTTATCTAAAACATTTTGATCTGGTTTTATTTCAGTTATAATATAATCAATTTCTGTTATATCTGCAAATTTATATACACCATCTGAATAAAATTTTTTATTCTCCATAACAATATAAACCTTTTTACCCGAATCTAATATTGCACTTTTAGTATTTCCATCATCTACATCAAAAGTTGATATTGTTTTATCATATATATTAACTCCACAACTTCCTATAAACACCTTATCAAATTTATATTTATTAATATTTTCAATAGTTGCAGAACCAACAAAACCATCTAAATCCTTACTTAATACACCACCTATACAAATTGTCTTAACATTGCTATTTTTAAGAGCTAATATTATGTCAATCATATTAGTAACTACTATGATTTTTTTATTTGATTTAGCTATCAAATCAGCTAAAATAATATTTGTAGTTGATATGTCTAAGAATATAGTCTCAAAATCATTTAATAATTCAAATGCTTTTTTTGCTATTAATCTCTTACTTTCTAAATTTTTTTCTTTTCTAATTTCTATTTTCTCATAATCTGCTTTTTTCCTATTTAAAACTGCTCCACCATAAGTCCTTCTAATAATGCCCTTATTCTCAAGTAATTTAAGATCCTTCCTTATACAATCTTCTGTTACATTAAATTTATTACTTAATTCTTTTACAAATACCTTTCCTTCTGTATTAAGAATATCAGCAATAAAATCAATTCTCTCTTCTGCAAACACATTTTCACCTTCCTGCATTTAATAAATATTCTCTAATAGTCTCTACCACTAATTCATGATCTTCTTCCTGCTTTAATCCAGATACACAAATAGCTCCAATAACTCCAGTATTCTTTATCCTAATAGGAAATGCCCCACCATACGCTCCATATGTTTCTTTACTCAAACCATATTTATCCTGTAAATTTTCATCTTTTGACTGAAGCTTTGTTTTAATATAATAAGAGCTCCTATGAAATCTTTTTACAACATTTATTTTTCTTTTTACCCAAAAATCATTGTCAAGGGATGTCCCATCAAATGCATAATGAAATATCATCTGATCACTTTTTACTATTTCAATAGTTATATTTATTTTCCTATTTTTAGCTTTATCTATTAATATATTTCCTATTAATAAAGCATCATGATTTGAGAATTTTTCAAATTCAAGTTGCTTTTCTTCCTCAATAAGTTTTAACATTAGCTCTGAGAAATTTTCCATTTTCATTCCCCCTTAAAATTTAAATTCTCTATTGTATATTTCCTTATTTAATTATACAATAAGATTAAACGATAAACAATAATAAACATTAATAATTTGTTAAAATATTTATATCAAAAGGAGATTTGTATGGAAAAAATATTAATAACTGGTGGAAATGGTTTTTTTGCTTCTAGATTTACTAACTACTATAAGGATAAATATGAAATTGTTTGTGTTGACAAGGATCAAGTGGATATAGTGAATAAAAAAGAAATAGTAAAATTCATTACTAAGCATAACCCTGATTATGTTATTCATGCTGCAGCTATAGCAGTTACAGATTTTTGTAACAAGAATCCAGAAATAGCTCATACTGTAAATGTAACTGGAGCTCTAAACGTAGCCAAAGGTTGTATTGAAACTAGTTCTAAGATGGTATTTTTAAGTTCTGAACAAGTATTTAATGGTAATACCAAAGGCGCTCCCTTTTCAGAAGATGATATAGCTATTCCAAATACTGTTTATGGAGAAAATAAATTAGAAGCTGAAAATTTATTAAAGGAAATGATTAAAGAATTATATATAATTAGGTTCACTTGGCTATTTGGAGTGCCTGAAAAGAATCAACCCGTAAACCCTAATATTTTATGGGATACTGTAAAAAGTGCAATAAAAAACCAGAAACAAATATTACCTGTAAATGAATTTCGTGGAATGGCCTATGCAAATGATGTAATAGAAAAATTCCACAAAATTTTTTCCCTTCCATATGATGCATATCATGTAGGAGCTGAAAATGATTTAAGTAGATATGAAACAGCTAAATTTGTATTAGAACAAATGGGTTTATCACATAGAATAGATACACTTTTAGAAAAAGATGAAGAAAAATATAAAATCAATCCAAGAGATGTGAGATTATCAACTGATAAAATTAGAAACAAAGGTATAGATTTCTTAAATACTAAAGAAGGTATAATAAAATCCATTAATGATTATAGTTTAAAAATGATATAAAAATCTTGTTAACGCCCCCCTATAGTATTATAATTAAAAAAAACCTTTAGAAAGGATGATGTTAATGGAATACATAATTGGGGGGCTTATTCTATTTTTTGTTATTGTATTTGTTTATATGACAATAGTAAACTCTAGCTTTAAACCAAAAGAAACTAATACATTTGAAGAAGAAAAAATAGAACTAAACATTAATGACGTTGTAGAACATCTAAGTAATTCTATAAAATTCAAAACTATACATAGCGCTAATCCAGATTTTAAAGAGTTCAACAATTTTAGAACTTATTTAAAAAACACTTTTCCTTTGGTATATGAAAACCTTGAAGTTGAAGAGGTAAATAATTATTCATTACTATTCCATTGGAATGGAAAAAACAAAAATTTAAAACCAGCTCTTTTAGCTGCTCATATGGATGTAGTTCCTATAGAAGAAGGAACTTACGAAGATTGGGACCTTCCACCATTTAGTGGAGAAATAAATGATGGATATCTTTATGGAAGAGGAACTCTAGATATTAAAATTCAAGTTATAACAATATTAGAAACTGTAGAAAATCTTTTAAAACAAAACTATGTCCCAGATAGATCCATGTATTTCGCCTTTGGCCACGATGAAGAAACAGACGGAATTAACGGAGCACTACAAATAGTTAAATTATTAAAAGAGAGAAACGTATCTTTAGAATATGTTTTAGATGAAGGTGGATGTGTTACCATAGGTTCCTTAAAAGGTATAGAAAATCCTCTTGGTGTTATTGGTATAGCTGAAAAAGGATATGCTAATATAAAATTAACCGCTTATTCAAAAGGTGGACATTCTTCCATGCCTAAAAAGCACACTGCAGCAGGCGAATTAGCTACTGCTCTTGCAAAACTTGAAAAAAGTCAACCTAAAACAAGATTAACTAAACCTTGCAAAGAAATGCTTGAATTTATAGGGCCTTATATGAAAGGGTCAAATAAATTTATAATTTCAAATCTTAATATACTATCACCTCTATTTAAAATTGGTTTTTCTTCCTCTCCTGCAGGTAACGCTCTACTTAGAACCACTACAGCTATAACTATGCTAGAAGGAAGTAATGCTCCAAATATTCTCCCACAAAAGGCTTCAGCAGTGGTAAACTTTAGAATCCTTCAAGGAGAATCTTGTGACGATTTAATAAATCATATAAAAACCACTATAAATAACAATGATATAAAAATTGAAGGTTTAAGACTTGAAGAACCAACTATTATCTCTCCTATTGATAGCTTTGGCTATAATTTAATAGCTAAAAGTGCCAAAACTGTATTTAACCAAGCTATTATTACCCCATATCTTATGCTTGCAGGTTCTGATGCTAGAAAATATGAAGATTTAACAAATTGTATTTATAGATTTTCCCCATACATTATAAAAGATGATGACCTTAAAAGAATGCATGGAACTAACGAAAGAATATCTATAGATAATATTGAAAATTGTTTAAAATTTTATAATTATATTATAAAAAATTCTTAATTGGGGGTAATAAATGGACAACTCAACCACAGTAAAAATAGGTAAAAAAGCTTTTATCTCGTCTGCATTAATACTTTTAGCGTTAATGATTTTATCAGGTGTTTTAACAAGATTAATCCCATCTGGAAGCTATGAAAGAGTATTAGATTCTGGAAAAGAGTCTATACTACCAAATTCCTTTCAATATGTGGATAAAATCAAACTGCCAGTCTATAGATGGTTTACCTCCCCTGTAGAAGTTTTATTTTCTAGCGATGCACTAGTAATCATAACAATAATAATATTTCTTATGATTATAGGTGGTGCATTTTCTGTTATAAATAAAGCCAATGTACTAAAGCTAATAATAAATTCAATCGTATATAAATTTAAAGAAAAAAGATATTTACTTATATGGATTATAGTTTTTGTATTTATGACATTTGGGTCAATTCTTGGAATGTTTGAAGAAATAATAGTCCTTATTCCTGTAGTAATATCTCTATCCTATTCTTTAGGATGGGACTCTTTAATGGGCCTTGGCATGAGTATTTTAGCTACTTGTTTTGGTTTTTCAGCAGCTATTTCAAATCCATTTACATTAGGAATAGCCCAAAAACTAGCTGGACTTCCTATTTTCTCTGGTGCTTTATTTAGAATAGTTTTCTTCATAGTAACTTATGTAATACTGTCTTTGTTTTTAGTGAATTATGCTAAAAAAATAGAAAAAGATCCAAAAAAATCCTTAGTCTACGGAGAAGAAAATATTTATAAAAATAACCTTTCTGATGATATAAGCAAAGAAAAAACAAAGGGTGAAAAAAGAGCAGTTAACTTCTTTATTTTCATGGTATGTTTTATTGTAATATCTATAATATCACTATCATTTATCGGGAATTTATCTGATTATTCCATGGTAGTGGTAGGAATTTTATTCCTAATTACTGGAATATTCACAGGACTATTATCCGATATTAAAAATAGCGAAATATTTAAAAGCTTTTTAGCTGGCATAATGGGGATATTGCCTGGAATAATATTAATACTCATGGCCATGAGCATAAAATATATAATAAGTTCTGGCGGAATAATGGATACTATTTTGTATAACACATCTAATTTTATATCTCAAACAAATAAGGTATTTGCCTCATATATAATGTATGCACTAGTTCTAATCATGAATTTTTTCATAGGTTCGGCCTCAGCTAAAGCCTTTTTAGTTATTCCTATAATATCACCTCTTTCTGATATAGTAGGTCTTACTAGACAAACAGCAGTACAAGCCTTCGCTTTTGGTGACGGATTCTCAAATATTTTATACCCAACAAATGCGGTTTTATTAATATCATTAGGAGTTGCATCTGTAAGCTATACAAAATGGTTTAAGTTTGTAATAAAATTACAAATATTCGTATTATTTATTTCCACCATATTTTTAACCATAGCATCTTTAATTAACTACGGACCATTTTAATCAAAATTATTAAATATTTGTGTATATAAAAAATACCAAGGTTAATATTCACCTTGGTATTTTAAATTTTCCATATCTTTGTTATCTTCTCCATTAGATTTTCCAACCCACCACTGCGATACTTCTGAATCTAATGTACAGAATTTAATAAAATCCCAAGCAGCATCTTTATTTTTACTATGAGTACTTATTCCTAAAAATGTTCCTCCTATAATATATGGCTTAGGTCCTATTGTAGCACCAAATTGACATGCTAAGTTTGTTACATTAGTTTTAAATTTTTCTGCAATGAATTCTGGGTCATCATTTTCCCGTATTTCTTTTGCAAAATCTCTTCTATAAGTGATATCTCCTAATGCAACCTGATAACTTATTGCTCTAACATTTCCATATTGATCGGTACCAGCTTCATATACATAAGGTGCAATATCAGCTTTATATTGTTCTATATCGTAAGGTTCTTGATTTAGCTCTTCTAAAAGGCCTGCTTCATAATAATATGAAAGCATTTGATGCTCACCAACTATAACATCTGGCACATCTGATTTTAATGTTAATGCAGTAGTTATTTTGGTTAGATAATCAGCAGGGTCTACAACCACAACTATTACATTTTTATTGGGATATTTTCTCACATAATAGTCAGCAAATTTATTTAAGTCTTCTGACAATGTCCAAACAACTATTTTGCTATTTTCATCGCCTGTTTCTTTTTCTTTAGATGTTGCGAAAGCAACAGTTGACATTGCTAACATAATTACTGCCACCAATGATATTATTTTTTCCATTTTCATTAACTTTTCCCCCTGCTATTTGATATTTTGATATTTCACAAACAAAATTTAATATACAATTAGAAAATGTATTATTTAGTTTCGAAACCAGTTTCGAACTCATATAAAAAAATATGTTAACTTAACAATTTGGAAACTGGTTTCGTTAACTTTAAAATAAAATTCATATGTTTCTAAACATACGAAATCGGTTGTTTATTTATAAAACACAATATTAATTTTTATTACAACATAATTTTATACCTTTTTTTATAGTTTGTAAATGTTTTTATTGTGTTTTTTTACCTACTTCTGATTTTATCCTCTAATATTATTAATTTTATTATCGTAAAATCAGCGTATTTTTCTACAGGAATCTCTTTCAATAAGTTTAACTGGAACAA
>JBGUER010000118.1:0-9890 GCA_041821285.1 Clostridiaceae bacterium | reverse complement strand
ATAAAACTGAAGAATTAAGATGTAGCAAAATGGTATATGGTGTAGCTAATATGCTAGATGAAATAGTAGAAAATAATAAGGAGAATATAGTCTAAAATATGGATTTTGATAGAGTTATAGAGGAAAAGGATAGAATAATAATAAAAAATGTACGAAATTTCAAACTCTATGATGTATTTGAATGTGGACAATGTTTTAGGTGGAATAAAGAAGAAAATGGCAACTACATAGGAGTTGCCTTTTCTAAAGTTATAGAAGTTGAGAAAAAAGATGATGATGTAATTATATATAATAGTTCAGAAGAAGATTTTATTAATATATGGGCAGATTATTTTGATTTGTACAGAGACTATAATCAAATAAAACAGATTTTAAAGAAGGATCCAATTTTAGATAAGGCAGTAGGATACGGGGAAGGGATTAGACTATTATCTCAAGAACCATTTGAGATTTTAATATCTTTTATTATATCTTCTAATAATAGAATTCCAATGATTAAAAAAGTTATAGAAAATATATCTATGAAATATGGAAAACAATTAGAATATAAAGGAAAAGTATATTATGGATTCCCAAGTGTTTTAGAATTAAATTTAGCAAAAGAAGAAGACTTAAGAGGCTGCAGTGCAGGATTTAGAGCTAAATACATTAGAAAAACACTTGATGATATTCTTTGTGGCAGTTGTGATTTATTAGAAATAAAATCTATGGATTTTGAAGATTGCGGATTAAATCTTCAGAAATTAAGTGGTGTAGGACCTAAAGTAGCAGATTGCATTATGCTTTTTTCGATGAATAAATATTATTCATTTCCTGTAGATGTTTGGGTAAAAAGAGCTATGGATTATTTTTACAAATCAGGAGATGTATCGCTTAAAAAAACAAGAGAATTCGCTATATATAAGTTTGGCGAGTTAGCTGGATTTGCTCAACAATATTTATTTTTTTATGCAAGAGAAACTAAATTAAATATTTAAAATAATTGTATTTTACTTTAAATTTTAGCGCATAATATTAGTAAATTGTATAATTTATATTAGAAACATTCAATAAAAAATTTTGAATTGTACATTTTATAAGTATTATGTGAGGAAATGGTAGGTATATTATGAAAAACAAAAAAAAATTATTTTTATATATTATTATAAGTATTATTTTAATATTATTTATTGCAATTGCATATAAGAATGTTGATTTTTCATTTCTTCTTAACGTGGAAAAAATGAAAGAATTTGTTTTAAAATATGGAAGTTATAGTTTTATCATTTATATAATATTGCAAATTATACAAGTTATATTATTTTTTATACCAGGTGAAATTGTTCAAATAGCAGGTGGAAGTATATTTGGTGTTTATTTGGGTAGTATACTTTCTGTTATTGGGATTTCTATTGGAAGTTTTATTACTTATAATATATCTAATAAGTTTGGAAGAAATTTTGTGAATAAATACATACCACAAGATAAAATAAGGTATTTTAATAAAAATTTTGGTGATAGTCGAAAAAATCTAGGCATATTTATAATATATTTGATTCCAGGAATGCCTAAAGATATTATTGGGTATATATGTGGAGTGTCTACTATAAAAATAAAAGATTTTATGATATATTCAACTATTGGTAGGATTCCGTGTATTGCTATTTCAGCGTATTTTGGAGAAAAATTTACTTCAAAAGATTATACAACAGTAATAGTAATAGCAGTTGTAATGACGTTATTATTTATAATTGGTACTATAAAAGGTGATGATTTAATTAGAAAAATAACTAAAACGGGTAGGAAATTAAAGAAAAACAGAGGATATATTAAATAAATGGATATATTTTCACCACAGTGTCAAATTTAGACTTTCATTCACTTGAATTATATTTGAAATTATATTACATATTATATATTATTATAGTATGTTAGCACTCATTAAAGATGAGTGCTAACAAAATAAGTGTAAAATTTATTTAAAATAGATTAGGAGGGGTTTATATGATAAAACCACTTGGAGACAGAGTAGTTATTAAAAGAGCAGAGGTGGAAGAAACAACTAAAAGCGGAATAGTTCTTCCAGGAAGCGCAAAAGAAAAACCACAGGAAGCTATTGTTGTAGCAGTAGGACCTGGTAAAGTAGAAGATGGAAAAGAAATAAAGATGGAGCTTAAAGTAGGAGATAAAGTTTTATTCTCTAAATATGCTGGTAGCGAAATAAAATTAGACGGTGAAGAATTAATTATTGTAAAGCAAGATGACATTCTTGGAATTATAGAATAGTAGGAGGAAGAATAATTATGGCAAAAGAAATTAAATTTGGAGAAGATGCTAGAAGAGCTATGCAAAAGGGTGTAGATCAATTAGCAAATACAGTAAAAGTTACTTTAGGACCTAAGGGTAGAAATGTAGTATTAGATAAAAAATTTGGTTCACCACTTATCACTAATGATGGTGTAACAATAGCTAGAGAAATAGAATTTGAAGATATATATGAAAATATGGGAGCTCAACTTGTAAAAGAAGTTGCTACAAAAACAAATGATGTAGCAGGTGACGGAACAACAACAGCTACTTTACTTGCTCAAGCAATAATAAGAGAAGGATTAAAAAATGTAACAGCAGGTGCTAATCCAATGCTTATAAGACAAGGAATAAAAATGGCTGTAGAAACAGCAGTTGAAGGAATAAAAAATGCTTCTAAACCAGTTAATGGAAAAGAAGATATTTCAAGAGTTGCAGCAATATCAGCAGCAGATGAAGAAATTGGTTCTCTTATAGCAGATGCTATGGATAAAGTTGGTAATGAAGGTGTTATCACAGTAGAAGAATCTAAATCTATGGGAACTGAACTTGATGTTGTAGAAGGAATGCAATTTGATAGAGGTTACTTAAGTCCATATATGTCTACTGATTCAGAAAAGATGGAAGCTTCTTTAGACGATCCATATATCCTTTTAACTGATAAGAAGATAACAAATATTCAAGATATTCTTCCAATTTTAGAACAAATAGTTCAACAAGGTAAGAAATTATTGATAATATCTGAAGATGTTGAGGGAGAAGCTTTAGCTACTTTAGTTGTTAATAAATTAAGAGGAACATTTACTTGTGTTGCTGTAAAGGCTCCAGGTTTTGGTGATAGAAGAAAAGAAATGTTAACAGATATAGCTACTTTAACTGGTGGTTCAGTTATAGCAGAAGAACTAGGCAGAGAGTTAAAAGATGTAACAATAGATATGCTTGGAAGAGCAGAGAGTGTTAAAGTATCTAAAGAAAATACAACAATAGTAAATGGAAGAGGAAACAAAGAAGCTATTCAAGAAAGAGTATCTCAAATAAAGAGACAAATAGAAGAAACTACTTCTGATTTTGATAAAGAAAAATTACAAGAAAGACTTGCTAAATTAGCAGGTGGAGTTGCAGTTATCAAAGTAGGTGCTGCTACTGAAACAGAATTAAAAGAAAGAAAATTAAGAATAGAAGATGCTTTAGCTGCTACTAAGGCTGCTGTAGAAGAAGGAATAGTAGCTGGTGGTGGAACAGCATACATTAATGTTATTTCAGAAGTAGAAAAGCTAACTAGTGATGTATTAGATATTAAAGTTGGTATAGATATAATAAGAAAAGCATTAGAAGAACCAGTTAGACAAATTGCATTTAATGCAGGTGTTGAAGGTTCAGTTATAATTGACAAAGTAATGTCAGCAAAAAAAGGAATCGGATATGATGCTTTAAATGGCAAATATGTAGATATGGTTAAAGTTGGAATAGTAGATCCTACAAAAGTAACAAGATCTGCACTTCAAAATGCAGCATCTGTTGCAGCTACTTTCTTAACAACTGAAGCTGCTGTTGCAGAAATTCCAGATAAAAATCCAGCGCCAATGGCTGGTGGACCAGGAATGGGAATGGATGGAATGTATTAAATTATACTAAAAAAGGTGCTGTGCACCTTTTTTTTTATCTTTTTACAAATATTTATGGCATACATGGTAAATCAAATTTAGAAATTCTACAAGTCTCTCTTTTAATAATGCATACCAATAATATTAAAAATATACATAATCAGGTTAATTGTATGTTGATATTTATAAGAATAATTCATTCGATTAATTTTACATAATTTAGCACAAACTATTTATTGCAATTTTTTTATCATAAAAATGAAGTTTTAGATTGACAAAATTCATTTTTATTAATAAAATAATGATTAATATAAATAACTCATATAAATCCTGAATATGGCAGGGAGTTTCTACCGGAATCCGTAAAATTCCGACTATGAGTGGATTTAGTATATTTTCATACTTAATTCACTTGAATTAAGTATTTTTTTTATAATAAAATATAGGAGTTGATTAAATGGCAATAATATTAAAACAAGCTTACACTTTTGATGATGTTTTGCTAGTGCCAAACAAGTCAGAAGTATTACCTAAAGAGGTAAGCTTGAAAACTAATTTAACAAAAAAAATAAAACTTAACATACCATTAATGAGTGCTGGAATGGATACTGTAACTGAATCTAAGATGGCTATTGCGGTTGCTAGAGAAGGCGGTATTGGAGTAATACATAAAAATATGTCTATAGAGAATCAAGCTATAGAAGTTGATAGAGTTAAAAGACAAGAAAACGGAGTCATAAAAGACCCTTTCTCATTAGCACCAGATAATACTATACAAGATGCTTTAGATTTAATGTCAAAATACAGGATATCAGGAGTCCCTATTACTGTTGAAAATAAATTAACAGGAATTATAACTAATAGAGATATTGTTTTTGAAACAGACTATAGTAAGAAAATATCTGAAGTTATGACAAAGGAAGATTTAATAACAGTTCCAGAAGGTACAACTGTCATGGAAGCCAAAGAAATATTAAAAAAACATAAAATAGAAAAATTACCACTAGTAGATAAAGATAATAACTTAACTGGATTAATAACAATAAAAGACATAGAAAAAGTTAAAAAATTTCCAAACGCTGCAAAAGATGAAAATGGAAGATTGCTTTGCGCCGCAGCTATTGGAGTTACTAATGATATGATGGATAGGGTAGACGCTTTATACAAAGTAGGTGTTGACGCGGTAGTTTTGGATACTGCACATGGACATTCTTTCGGAGTGTTAAAAGCTATAAAGAAAATAAAAGAAAAATATAATGACATGCAAATTATTGCAGGAAATATCGCAACAGCTGAAGCTTGTGAAGATTTAATATTATCAGGTGCTGATTGTGTAAAGGTAGGAATAGGTCCTGGTTCAATATGTACAACAAGAGTTGTAGCTGGTGTAGGAGTTCCTCAACTTACAGCGGTAATGGATGCAGTTGAAGCTGCAAATAAATATGGTATTCCAGTTATCGCAGATGGTGGTATAAAGTATTCAGGAGACGTTGTAAAGGCTTTGGCAGCTGGTGCTAGTGTAACTATGATGGGATCACTTCTTGCAGGATGTGAAGAGTCTCCAGGAGAAACAGAAATATACCAAGGAAGAAATTATAAGGTATACAGAGGTATGGGATCTTTAGCTGCAATGGCAAAAGGAAGTCAAGATAGATATTTCCAAGAAGGAAATAAAAAATTAGTGCCAGAAGGTGTAGAAGGTAGAGTTCCTTATAAAGGACTAGTTTCCGAAACAATATTTCAATTAATAGGTGGAATAAGATCTGGAATGGGATATCTAGGAGCTAAAGATTTAAGAAATTTATATGAAAATGCTAAATTTGTAGTTCAATCTTCTGCAGGGCTTCGAGAAAGTCATCCACATGATATAAGCATTACAAAAGAAGCACCGAATTATAGTGTTCAAAGATAGGGGGATAAAATGGAAAGAGATTTAGTTTTAGTTATAGATTTTGGAGGTCAATACAATCAGCTTATAGCAAGAAGAGTTAGAGAAAATAATGTATATTGCGAAATAATTCCATATACATATTCTATAGAAAAGATAAAAGCTAAAAATCCAAAAGCAATAATATTCACAGGTGGACCTAGCAGTGTTTATGGTGAAAATGTTCCTACTATTTCAAAAGAAATATATGAACTTCAAATTCCTATTTTAGGTATATGCTATGGTGCTCAACTTATGTCCCATGATTTAGGTGGAAAAGTTGAAACTGCTAATGTTCGAGAATATGGTAAAACAGCTATAAATTTATCAGAAAATATTTTGTTTGATGGAATAGAAAATGATAATTCATGTTGGATGAGCCATACAGATTATATATCAGAAGCACCTAAAGGATTTTCTATAGTTGCAACTACCAAAGAATGTCCTGTAGCTGCTATGGCAAATGAAGACAAAAAGCTTTATGCAGTTCAATTTCACCCTGAAGTTGAACATACACCTTTTGGAAGACATATGCTTAAGAATTTTTTGTATAGTATTTGTAATTTAAAGGGTGATTGGTCTATGTCATCTTTTACAAAAGAGAAAATTGAATCTATAAAAGCAATTGTTGGAGATAAAAAAGTTATATGTGGTATGAGTGGCGGCGTTGACTCATCTGTAGCTGCTGTTTTAGTTCATAATGCTATAGGAAAACAACTTACTTGTATTTTTGTAGATCATGGTTTGCTTAGGAAAAATGAGGGGGATGAAGTTGAAAAAGTCTTTAAAGAAGGCTTTGATATGAATCTTATAAGAGTTGATGCTAAAGAGAGATTTTTAAGCAAATTAGTAGGGGTATCTGAACCTGAGAAAAAGAGAAAAATAATAGGTGAGGAATTTATTAGAGTATTTGAAGAAGAGGCTAATAAAATAGGGGATGTTGATTATCTTGTTCAAGGAACAATATATCCTGATGTAGTTGAAAGTGGAACTTCAACTTCTGCTACAATAAAAAGCCACCACAATGTAGGTGGACTTCCAGAAGATATTAAATTTTCCCTAATAGAACCTTTAAGAGAGCTTTTTAAGGATGAAGTAAGACTTGTAGGTGAAGAACTAGATATACCTCACCACATAGTTTATAGACAGCCTTTCCCAGGACCTGGTCTTGGAATAAGAGTTCTTGGAGAAATAACAGAGGATAAACTTCTTATAGTAAGGGAAGCAGATGCTATATTTAGAGAAGAAGTAAAAAACGCAGGCTTAGAAGAAAAAATATGGCAGTATTTTGCATGTTTACCTAACATAGCTTCAGTTGGTGTTATGGGAGATGAAAGGACCTATTGTCACACAGTAGCTTTAAGAGCAGTTAATTCTTCAGACGGAATGACATCGGATTGGTCAAGAATTCCATATGAAGTATTAGACATTGTATCTAGAAGAATAGTTAATGAAGTTAAAGGCGTTAACAGAATCGTATATGATGTAACAAGTAAGCCACCAAGCACTATTGAGTGGGAATAGAAAATAGAATTTTCTGTAAGGTAACAGTTACCTTTCAAAAATTGGTAGCTCGTTTGTTTCACTCCCCAGAATAGAGTGATCTAGATTCTGGGGAGAAGCCAATTTTAAAAATACCAAGTTGAACTTAGAATATTCAATTTGGTATTTTTATATTTTGGATTTTTAATATGTCAGAAATTCTGACTAAAGTTGTTGCATTTTAAGTCGTATTGAATTATAATAAGATTAAGGAGTGATGTATATGAAAATCATGCATGAACGATTAAGGGAATATAGAAAATCATTAGGTCTTTCGCAAGATTATGTTGCTAAACAATTAGGTGTTTCTAGAACAACAATAACAGCTATTGAATGTGGAGACAGAAATGTTCTTGCAAATGAGCTAGATTTATTTGCTAATATTTATGGGGTAACAGTTGAAAGAATTCTTCATGATGAAGAGAAACAAGATTCTGATGTTAAAATGTTTGCTAGAGCTTTTTCTGGACTATCAGATAACGATAAAAAAGAAATAATGAATCTTATAGATTTTAAAAAGAAGTTAAAGGGGTCTACAAATTAGATGCTGGGTGATTATAAGTATGAAGATTATTTAGATTCTCCTCAGCAACTTGCTAAAAGAATCATTGATAAATTGCGAGAAGAAGATGAAATAAGGTTTCCATTAGATCCCTTTGAGTTATTGTCTAAGAATGGTATTCCATACCAATTCAGAGACTTTAAAAAGCTTGAGGGGATTTATATTATACCAGAAAGCGAAGATGATATACCAATCGTTGGTATAAATATTAATAGACCAATAACAAGGCAAAGATTTACGGGTGCGCATGAATTTTGCCACCACATAAAGGATAGGGAAAATAGCGTATGTCCTATTTGGGGGAACAAAGATAGAAGTGAAAAATTTGCAGATAGTTTTGCATCAGAACTTTTGATGCCAAGAGAGTTTTTTAATGCTGAAATTAAAAAAGTGTTAAATAATAAATATGTAAGTTTTGATGATGCATTGAAGTTGTCTATTTATTTTGGCGTAAGTTTTGAATCATGCATTTTTACATTGGCGTATCGTTATGGTGCAAGTTTAATTGATGGAAATACTAGTGTAAAAGAATTAAAAAAGAGAGTAAAGAAGTACAAGCCAGATAAAAAAAGAGCAGAAATGAAGTTGACTACATTTGAACCTGAAATGAGGGAACAGATAATAAATTCTTATAGTTACTTTTTTAAGCATGATTGTGATTTTATATGGAATAGGTTTAAGAATGATTATATCTATAATGAGAATAGAATTGAAGGTGGGAAGTTAGAAAAGACCGAGGTTTCTGAAATTGTTACAGATTTAAGACTTCATAAACAAAAAAGTTGTTATTGTAAAACAGAGTTGCAGGATGTTATTGAGACAGCTGGTCAATCTGCGCTATACGATGTTATTTTTGATGAAGACTATATGATAAATGGATTTTCAATTCTTAAATTTCATGCTATGCTTTATCAATATGCACCTTACCCTGAAGCAGGTGGAAAAATCAGAGATACAAATAATTTTGTTACAGACTCGAAATTTGAAACATGTGATTCAGGAGAAATAGCAACAGAAATCTATAAACTTGATATTATAGTAAAAGAATTAATAGCAAAATGCGATGAACTAACAATAGCAGAATTTATTGAAGCGTCTGTCAGGATACATTATAAAATAACAGTAATACATCCTTTTCATGATGGGAATGGAAGAATTTCTAGAGTGTTTTTAAATGGGTTATTTAGATTAAAAGATTTGCCGCCAGTATATTTAAAGTATGATAGAAAAGATGATTACTATAAAGCTTTACAGATTGCTGATTTGGAGAAAGATTTCACAGCATTGTATGAAGTGTTCTTTAATGAGATTATGAGGTCGATGATTGAATTATATGATGGGAGAAGAATTGTATGTGAAGGAAGTAAATGATTCCGTTATGAAGCCATCCTGCTCAAGAGGTATAAAGGTCATTAATAATATGGTTCGAAAGAGGATAGTCCCACGGTTGTTTTGCTGCCTCACAAGTGTATTAAGTAGTTAATGTTTTGACAAAATAAGAAAATATTTACTTTTTCTTTGATATTAAATTGATATTAAAAAATCCATTTCCTCAAAATAATGTGAATACAACAAAGGGAAATAGGTATATAACTGTTATAAGGACGTACATTCCTAATATTAGTAGAATGCCAATCAATACAATAGGAATTTTAATTAAATTGAAAAGAGAATGAAGCAAATCTATAATATCTTTTGATATGTTTTTAATACAAATAATAATGAAAATACAACCTAAAGCAACAAAGAAAAACCATGAAAAATCAATAAAATTAAAGAATAAAGTTATTTCGTGTGCGATCCCTTGCAGAATATATTTTAAAGTGCTCATAGTATATTTTTATAATATATACAGAAATAGTAAATGTGTATTATTTCCATCCTTTCTTCGATTCAAATTCCTCACTGCTATAATAAGTATCCGGCCAGTTCAATTTCTACTCACAATATTTATCTTTGGTAATCTCTC
>JBGUER010000117.1:0-9993 GCA_041821285.1 Clostridiaceae bacterium | reverse complement strand
AACATCTTAGCTGCATGAAAATAGCGCAATAGTTTAAGCTATTACGCTATAATGTCTAACTTATTGGGGTCACATCAACGTGCAGTTCTTTTTTGTATAAAATTTAGTTAAACAAACTGGTTAATGGAGGTATTTATGTATAAAAATCTAATGATTAAAGATTTTATTGAGGAATTGTCATCTAAAGCATCAACACCAGGAGGAGGAGGGGCTGCGGCTTTATGTGCTTCACTAGCTAGTAGTCTTACTTGTATGGTTTTTAATTTAACAGTTGGGAAAAAAAAATTTGAAGAATTGGATGAATCAATTAAGAATTCAATTAAAAATGGATTGATGAACCAGGATGAAAATAAATCTAATTTTCTGGAAGATATAGATAAAGATGCAGAAGCTTTTATAAAACTAATGGCTGCGTATAGAATGAAGAAGGAAACAATAGAAGAAGTAAATGAACGAAACGATAAGTTAAAACAAGGGACTATTGGAGCTTTAGAGTCACCACTTCATTTGGCAGAAAAAGCTTATCTTGTATATGATGATATACTTATTGCAACACTTTATGGAAATATAAATGCAATATCGGATGCTGGAGTTTCAGCAATTATGATCCAAAGCGCTATTGATAGTTCAATACTAAATGTGCGTATAAATTTATCTTCTTTAGAAGATGATGAGTATAAAGAAACTATTTTAAAAAGATGCAAATTTTTAAGTTTGGAAGGCGAAAAAAAGAAAGACCATATACTTAATATTGTTAATGAAAAAATCAGGTGAAAAATCATATATAATCCAATAAATCTTAGTTTGGGTTATATATGATTTTTGAATTTTATCTTTCAGGGAGATTGTCTAAGGAATCAAAACTATAACCTCTTGATTTTAAATTATCTATAACACTTCCCAATATTTCATTATTTGTTTTAGATACTGCGTGAAGAAGAAATATTGCCCCGGGATGTGTTCTGTCCATTATTGTTTTCATAGCGTATTCCTTAGAAGGTTGTTTTGTATTATCCCAGTCTGCATAAGCAAAACTCCAAAATATGGTTTTATAACCTAACTTGTCAGTTTGATATAAGGAGTATTCACTATATTTTCCCATAGGTGGTCTGAAATACTTGGGTATGTCATCACCTATTAAATCTTTATAGGCCTTATCACATCCATCAAACTCTTCTTTAAACTTATTAATGTCTAATATAGAAGCCATAGAAGGGTGATGAGTGGAATGATTGCAAACTAGATGGCCTTCATTTACCATTCTTTTTATTAGCTCAGGATTTGCTTTTATATAAGTTGTAGTTACAAAAAAAGCAGCTTTTACATCTTTTCCTTTTAGTATATCTAATATATTTTCTGAAAGACCATTTTCATAGCCTTCGTCAAAGGTTAGATATATTATTTTTTTAGATGTATCTCCTAAATAATAAGCTGAATATTTATTTATTAAATCTAAAATTTCTGTAGGTTCGCTAGATGGAGTTTCATCTTTTTTGATTTCATAGAACCAATTTAGTTCTTTGGTTGATAAGTTATCTTTATTAATAGTATTATCTTGGATTATTGAAGTGCTAGTATTAGTAGGCGATATTTTTTTATAACTATTATTACTTGAACATGAGACTAAAATTATTGGTATTAAAAGAACAAATATTAAATTCTTCATTTATAGACCTCCTTTTCATGGTATACTTTTTTATCAGTAATGCATTAGAAAATATATAAAATTAAAGTTGATTAATTATAAAAAACTAAATAGTAAAAAGAGGTGGCATATGGAGAAAATTTTTTTGGATGATATTGAATCAGTTAATAAATTAATTAATAACCCTATTGATAGTATGTTCAAATTAACAGCAATAAATAACTTAAAATATAAGCATAATATAGATAATAATAGTTATATTGGAGGTTATTTAAACGACATTTTAGCTGATAAAAAAAATGGAACTGTTTACACTCCTAAAGATATAGCAGATTATATAATTAAAAATACTATTACAAAGGATGATATAGTAAATAATCCATTTATTAAAATTTTAGATCCTTCTTGTGGGTGTGGAAATATATTAATTCCAATTTTTACATATATAAAAAGCATTTATGAAGAAAATATAGAGGAAATTAATGCTATAAATTCATTGGATTTAGATAAAAATAGTATAAATAAGCATATTTTAGATAATAATATATTTGGGTTCGATATAGATGGGTTTGCATTAAATCTGTTTAAAATAGATATTTTTAGTATTGCATGTTATATTAATTCAGAGAATATTATCAAACAAGATTTTTTGAAGGAAGAAGAGAGTACAAAATTTGATATTATTATTGGTAATCCACCTTATATTGGCCATAAAACTATATCTAGAGACTATTCTTCTTATTTAAAAAATAATTTTAAAGATGTATATAAAGACAAAGGAGATATTTCATATTGTTTTTTTAAAAAAGCTTTAGTTAAATTAAAAGACGAAGGAAAGGTTACATTTATAACTTCAAGATATTTTATTGAGTCTCCTAGCGGTGAAGGGTTAAGAAATTATTTAGTAGAAAAAAGTATAATTACTAAAATAGTTGATTTTTATGGGATAAGGCCTTTTAAAGGAAAAGGAATAGATTCTGCTATTATATTTTTGGTAAATACTAAAAACAATAAGGAAACTACTAGAATAATAAGACCTAAAAATTATAATAAAAATGATTTTTTGAAATCCCTTATAAATAACGAAGAAGATAAAATCAAAATTTATAATGTTAATATAAATTTATTAGATTGTAGTGGATGGAGTTTGATAGATGATATAAGTTATAATATAGTAAATAAAATTAAAAAGAAAAGTTCTAAAAATTTAGGAGAATTATGTAATAGTAATCAGGGTATTATAACTGGATTAGATAAAGCTTTTATTGTATCTGAGGAAACTATTGATTGTGAAAATTTAGAAGAAGATATAATAAGACCGTGGATAAAAAGTTCAAATATAAGCAAAAATTTTTTATATAGAGGAAATAAATATTTAATATATTCAAATCATATAAAAGAAGAACAGCAATATCCTAATATAATTAAACATCTTTTAGAATACAAGGACAGGCTAAATAAAAGAAGAGAGTGTGTCAAAGGATATAGAAAATGGTATGAGCTTCAATGGGGAAGGGTAGAGGATAATTTCAAAGATGAAAAAATTATATTTCCATATAAGGCTTCGGAAAATAGATTTTTCTTAGATTCAGGAAGTTTTTATAGTGCCGATATATACTCCCTTAAAATAAAGGATGGTATAAATATAAACTATGAATATCTGCAAAAGTTATTAAATAGTAAAGTATATGAATTTTATTTTAAAACTTATGGTAAAAAATTAGGAAATACAATGTATGAATATTATCCTAGTTATGTTGAAAGGCTTGCTATTCCTATAGATGAAAGGTTTGTTATTGATAATGAGAATAATATATATGAATATTTCCAATTTAATAGAGAAGAAATAAATTTAATAGAAAATGAATAAATGTATCATATTTGGAAATAATTAAAATAGTGTTTCCAAAAAAGAAGGAAAATCCATAGTTTTATAGAATATAAATTGTAAAATCAATAAAAATTTGGAAATGTAAGGGGGATAAAATTGTATATTAGGTTTAATAGCTTTGAAGATAAGTTGATTGCTGATCTTGAGGGTGAGCTTGACCACCATAGCGCAGAGGAAGTAAGGAATAAAGTGGATAGCAAATTAAATGAACTAAAATTAAAAAATTTAATTTTGGATTTTTCCAAAGTTACTTTTATGGATAGTTCAGGAATAGGAGTGGTTATTGGTAGATATAAAAAAGTAAACATTAAAAATGGCAAGGTAGTTGTAGTAAATCCTTGTACTACAGTTAACAAAATCTTTGAATTATCTGGTATGTTTAAGATAATAGAAAGATATTCAAGCGTTAAAAAAGCTATTGAAAAGATGTAATCGGGGGGTATATTTATGTTTGAAAATAGGATGAAAATAGAATTTTTAAGTAAGTCTCAGAATGAGAGCTTTGCAAGAGTTTCTGTAGCTGCTTTTATTTCACAGTTAGATCCTACCATAGAAGAGATAACAGATGTTAAAACTGCTGTTTCAGAAGCCGTTACCAATGCAATTATTCATGGTTATGAAAACAAAAATGGCATTGTAATAATAGAAACTTTTATAAGAGATAATGAAATTGAAATTATAATTGAAGATGATGGTGTTGGAATAAAAGATGTAGAAAAAGCTATGGAACCTCTTTATACCTCAAGACCTGATTTAGAAAGGTCAGGAATGGGATTTACTGTTATGGATACATTTATGGATGAACTTACTGTTGAATCTGAAGTTTATAAAGGAACTAAGGTTAAAATGAAGAAGATATTCAAATCTATAATTTAGGTGGATCGAATGGATGAAGAAATGTTTAGAAAAGACAACTTTAACTACGATAATAATTTAAAATTGTTAAAACAAGCTAAAGATGGAGATAAACAAGCATTAAATAATTTAATAGAAATGAATTTGCCTTTAGTGTCCTCTATTAGTAAGAAATTTCTAAATAGGGGGTATGAATATGAAGATATTTTTCAAATAGGTTCAATGGGACTTATTAAGGCTGTTAATAATTTCAATTTAGACTATAATGTGAAGTTTTCTACATATGCAGTTCCTATGATAATGGGTGAGATAAAAAGGTTTTTAAGAGATGATGGACTTATTAAAGTTTCAAGAAGTTTAAAAACAACTGCTAGAAAGATTCATTATGACAAAGAAAAATTAACTGTTAAATTAGGTCGCGAACCTACTATTGATGAATTATCTAATTTTACGGGAATAGAAAAAGAGCAAATTATTCTGGCTACAGAGTCTACTAGCAGTCTATCCTATCTTTATGATGTTATTCATCAAGATGATGGAGCGCCAGTTTTGCTTATAGATAAATTAGGAGATAATGGCAGTGAAGATGATGAGGTAATTGATAAAATAGCGTTAAAGGAGGCTTTGAAGGAACTTGATAAAAAAGGAAGACAGATAATTATATTAAGATATTTTAAAGATAATACTCAAGTTGAGGTTGCTAGAAAACTTGGTATAAGTCAGGTTCAAGTTTCAAGAATAGAAAAGAAAGTTTTAAAAGAAATGAAAAATAGATTAAGTTTATAAAACAGTACATTTTGTGCTGTTTTTTTGATTAAAAAAAAAACAAATGCAAATAATAAATGTAGAGGAAGTGATTACATGAAGGTAAATGATAAAAAGATAAAGCAGAAATTTAATAAAATTATAGAAGAAGGAAAACCTAAACCTAACCTTATGATGAATTGTGTTTTTGCTTTTTTAGTAGGAGGAACTATTTGTGTTATCGGACAAATTTTTCAAAATATATTCATATATTTAGGTTTCGCAAAGGATGAAGTGTCAGCATATGTGGCTATTGTTATGGTATTTATTGGAGCATTATTAACTGGTCTTGGGATATATGATAAGATAGCTAGTTTTGCTGGTGCAGGTACAGTTGTTCCTATAACTGGTTTTGCAAATTCTATAGTCGCGCCGGCTATTGAATATAAAAAAGAAGGGTTTATTTTTGGAGTAGGTGCCAAAATGTTTACAATAGCTGGACCTGTTCTAGTTTATGGCATAAGTTCTTCTGTAATATCCGGATTAATTTATTATTTTGTTACAAGGTGGTGATTAACATAGCAAAAATAAGAAATAAACAAACTATTATATTAAAATCTCATCCTAAAATAATATCAACATACAGTGTAGTAGGACCTAAAGAGGGAAGCGGACCTTTAAAAGATTATTTTAACTATATATTAACTGATGATTTAAATGGTGAGAAAACTTATGAAATGGCAGAAAGTAGTTTAATATACAAATCTATTACAAATTGTATAAAAAATGCGGGGTTAAAGGAACAAGATATAGATTTTCTTTTGGCAGGGGATTTGTTAAATCAAACAGCTTCATCAAATTTTGCAGCACGAGATATAGATATTCCCTTTATTGGACTATATGGGGCATGTTCTACTATGGCTGAATCTTTAGCTGTAGCATCAATTTTAGTAGATGGCAATTATGGGGAATATACTGTGGCGGCAACATCTTCTCATTTTAGTTCTGCAGAAAGACAGTTTAGATTTCCATTAGAATATGGAAGTCAAAGATGTAAAACATCTCAATGGACAGTTACAGGTTCTGGGGCAATGCTTATAGGGAAAGAAGGTAATTATCCTTATGTGTCAAGTATAACCATAGGAAAGGTTAAAGACTATGGAATAAATGATGTTAATAATATGGGAGCAGCTATGGCACCTGCCGCTGTAGATACAATAAAGGCTCATTTATTGGATTTGAATAGAAATATAAGTGATTATGATTTGATAGCTACAGGGGATTTAGGAAAAGTAGGAAGAGAAATTACAGAAAATTTATTAAAGGAATATGGATATGATGTAAAAGGAATATATATAGATTGTGGAGAGGAAATTTATGATAATGAAACCCAAAAGACAAGTTCTGGAGGAAGTGGATGTGGTTGTTCTGCCGTTGTAGCATCTTCTTATATTTATCAAAATATGATAAATGGAAAGTTTAAAAGAGTGCTTTTAGTATCAACAGGAGCCCTTTTAAGTACAATATCTACATTTCAAGGAGAAACTATTCCAGGTATAGCCCATGCTGTAGAAATAGAATTTGGAGGCTAAGTGAATGAATTATTTAATGGCATTTATAGTAGGTGGATTAATTTGTGTTATAGCACAAATTCTCATGGATTTGACAAAACTTACTCCTGCTAGAATCCTTGTAAGTTTTGTTACAATAGGAGTTATTTTAGGGTCTTTAAATATTTATGATATTTTAATTGAGATAGGAGGAGCTGGAGCTACTGTGCCACTACTTGGATTTGGGAATGCTTTAGCTAAGGGTGTTATAAATGAGGTAGATGACATAGGGCTTTTAGGTGCTTTTACAGGAGGAATAAAGGGAACTGCAGGGGGAATAACAGCCGCCATCTTTTTTGGATATATTATGGCTTTATTATTTAATTCAAAAACAAAATAGACGGATGTTTTTCGTCTATTTTGTAGTTATTTATATATAGTTATTTTATTGTATTTAATTACCATCAACAGAACTATTATCAGTGGGAGGATCATCATTATCAGTGCCATCAGAAGCCCCACTGTTGTCACCATCATCATCAATACCATCATCAGGAGGATTATCATCAGCATCACCATCAACACTAGTATCAGGCTCCTCAGGCTCCTTAGGCTCAACTATAGCTTTAGTATCATCTTTTTTAGTTGGCACAACATATTTTTGATCTGCAATGGTTACGGTTGGTTTATAGTCTCTTGTTATAAAAATTTTCTTAAGAAGTAAGTCTAATGGAGTATTTTCTGTAGCAAGCAATCCATTCAATTTATTTATTTCAATTTCCACATGAACATCACATAGCGATGTAGGTTGGGTTCCTTGAATAAATAATTCGGTGTAAACACGACTTCCTCTTTCATCTTTTGAACACAGGTCTGTTGGTATTTTACCTGAATCTTTGCATATTGTTACACTAACCAATCCGCTTGGCCTTGTAATATCTTTTTTTTCTAAATCTTTATTTGCTTCTGTCATTAAAGCAGCCCAAAGTCTAGAAGTGCTACCACTGCTTACTACGCCTCTTAAATTAGCAGGGGTATCATTACCAATATAAACAGCACCAGAATAGTATGGACTTA
Source organism: Clostridiaceae bacterium (assembly GCA_041821285.1). Classification (GTDB taxonomy): domain Bacteria; phylum Bacillota; class Clostridia; order Clostridiales; family Clostridiaceae; genus JAJBWD01. Next base: position 2,231 of record JBGUER010000117.1, on the reverse strand, counting down.
ATCCACAAAACCAATAATAAGTATCTTTTTCTGATGTTCCTGTTTTACCGCCTATTGGCATGCCACCAATGCTAAGACCTGCTGCTGTACCATAGCTTACAGGGCCTTTAAGTAAGTCCCACATTACATAAGCAGACTGAGGAGTTATAACTTGATAAGGTTCTTTTGTTGGCCCTTCTAAAAGTGTTTTCCCAGTTTTGTCTACAACTTTAGTATAAAGTCTTGGTGGTGTATAAACACCATTATTTCCAAAAACTCCATAAGCGGCAGCCATAGTCATTGTGTTTGAACCTTGACTTAATTCTCCTAATGATAAAGATGCTGCAAAATCTTCGGTATCAGATAAATCTAGTCCATATTTTTTACCGTATTCTCTAGCAGTATCGTTACCTACCATTTGTTCGGTTTTAACAGCGATGGTATTAAGTGACATAGCTAAACCATAACGAATAGTAGTATATCCTCTATAGCTACCTTTAGTATAGTTTTGAGGGTTATATAATTTTCCATTAGTTCCTAATAGTTTTTGTTGTTCTATAGGTAGAGGTGAATCTTCAATTACTGTTCCAGCAGTTACTGTTTTAGTATCAATAGCTGGGGAATATACAGTCAAAGGTTTAATACTTGAACCTACAGGAACAGTGAAATGACTATATCCTGTATAGGCAGCTCTATTAAATGATAGAGCTGGTTGGTCTCCTCTTCCACCTATTATTACTTTAGCTTCTCCAGTATGATAATTAAAAATAACTGCAGAGGATTGAGGCTGAGATATTCCATTTTCGTCAACAGTATTAGCTCCATAATATGAAGGGTCGTTCATTATTTCTTGTGATTTATCTTGGAGTGATTTATCCATAGTAGAATATATTTGAAGTCCATCATTTATTAAAATAGTGTTTACTTCATCATCTGTATACCCATATTCACTAATTAAATCTTCTTTAACTTGTTGAATTACTGGAAGAGTAAACCATTCATAATTTAATTTATCTGATTCTATAGATGAAAAATTAAATTTAAGATTGTCCTCTTCTAAATCTTTTAAAGCTTGATTTTTTTCATCTTCTGAAATATATTCATTTTCATACATTTTTTCTATAACAGAGGATGTTCTATCTTTAAAGGTAAGGTTTGAATTATCGGTTTCATCGGTTGGATATGTATAATTATAAGCTGAATAAAAATAACTTGTTGGACTTTGAGTTACTCCAGCTAAAAATGCACATTCAAGTAGACTTAAATCAGATACGCCCTTCCCAAAATATTGATAAGCTCCAGCTTCAACGCCAATGGCATTTCCACCTAAAGAAGCCACATTAAGATAAGACTCTAAAATTTGGTCTTTAGTTAATATTTTTTCTAACTGCACAGCTAAATACATTTCTTGAACTTTTCTAGTTATAGTTGTATCATTTGTTAAAATAGTATTCTTTAAAAGCTGCTGAGTTATAGTTGATGCACCTTGTAATTCATTAACTCCAGTTAATTTGTTCTTTATATCTATTAGTGCAGAACCAAATATTCTTTTAATATCTATTCCTTTGTGAGTTCTAAATCGTTCATCTTCTATGGATATAAATGCATTTTCTAATGTGTCTGGTATGTCATCTAATGTAACAACTTCCCTGTCAACTTCTGTAACAACTTTGTCCATGAATTGTCCTTCATCATCATAAACTATAGATGGTTCAGAAAAATCAGTTAATTTCTCTAAGTCTATGGATGGGGCAGATTTTATCATAGCAAGAGTAACGCCTGCTGCTGCAACTCCTGATAATAGTATAACGCTTAATATTACAATTAATATTATTTTTATAACTTTAAAGGACTTTTTCTTTTTTTTATTTTTTTTGGGTTTTTTATTTTCTTTTTCATTATTTTCTTTCATAGAAACCTCCTAATCAATAATAAATTATTGCCCAACTTTAAAATATTATATCACATTATATAGCTTTAATAAAATATTTATGATATCAATAAGATTTATATACAAAAATATTAGATTTAATGTTATAAAAATGGTATATTTATTTTGAGGTGAACTTTATGAAAAATATTGCTGTGGTATTTAATGGAGGAACTATATCTATGAAAGTAGATCCAAGACTAAAAGCTGCTGTTCCTACTATGACTGGTGAAGAGATCATGTCAATGGTAACAGGCATTGAAAACTATGCGAATATAAAATCCTATACTTTTTCCAACTATCCAAGTCCATATATGAAACC
>JBGUER010000116.1:0-10035 GCA_041821285.1 Clostridiaceae bacterium | reverse complement strand
TGATGAATTTATCTATATTTGTTAGGGAACTTATAGAAAAAGATGATATCGACGGGGTTGTAGTAACTCATGGAACAGATTCACTTGAGGAAACGGCATATTTACTGCATTTAACAATTAAATCAAGTAAACCGGTAATAATAACTGGGTCAATGAGAAGTGCTTCTGAACTCGGATACGATGGACCAGCTAATTTATCTGCTTCTATTTGTACTGCTATTTCAGACAAATCAAAAGATAGAGGCGTTTTAGTTTGTTTAAACGATGAATTAAATTGTGCTTCAGAAGTTACTAAATCAAATTCAATGAGTTTAAGCGCTTTTTCAAGTCCGAATTTTGGACCTATAGGAATAGTAGATAATAATGAAGCAATATTTTATAGAAACAGTTTAAATCATGATTATATAGAAACTGATAAAATAGAAAGTGATGTAGATTTGATTAAATGTTGTGCTGGTATGGATTCACGTATAATAAATCATTCGATAGATGATGGTGTTAAAGGATTTGTTATTGAGGCTATGGGCCGTGGTAATGTGCCACCTGAAATGGTAAGTGGAATAGAAAGAGCTGTTAAACTTAATTTACCTGTAGTACTTGTTTCTAGATGTTTTCAAGGTAGAGTTTTAGATACTTATGGATATCATGGTGGAGGAAAAGAACTTAAAAACATGGGAGTAATATTTGGAGATAATTTACCAGGGCAGAAAGCAAGAATAAAACTTATGTTAGCTTTAAAGGTATTTGATAATACTGAGGAAATAAAAAAATTATTTGAAAAAGGGTTATATTAGAAATTCTAGAGCAAAAGCTCTAGAATTTTTATTTTTCATTTAAATAAAAACCAACACATATTCCTCTCATAAATGTTAGGGATATGATCATTCCAAGTGCCATCTTTTCTTTTTTTGAAAGTTTATTCATATAATGGTGTTTAATCATATTTGATTTAAACATAATGTCACCTCCAATATTATTGTGCCCAACATTGATATTAAATTGCACAAAGAGGTAATAATAAAATTTTTTTTAATAAAAAATAGAGGGATTTTCAATTTTTTATAGAATATATATAGCAAAGTGGGTTAAAGTGGAGTAAAGTGGAATAAGAATAGGAGTTAAAATTATGTTTATTGGAGAATATTCTCATGGTTTAGATAGTAAAAACAGAATAAACGTACCTTCTAAATTCAGAGAAGAGCTTGGAAATAAATTTGTTATTACAAAAGGATTAGATGGATGTTTATACATATATACTCTTGTAGAATGGAAAATACTTGAGGAGAAATTAAAAAAACTTCCATTAACTAATAAGGATGCAAGAGCATTTGTTAGATTCTTTTTTTCTGGAGCAAATGAAATAGAAGTGGATAAACAAGGAAGAGCTCTTATACCACAAAATTTAATTGAATATTCTGAGATAAAAAAAGAAATAGTAAGTATAGGAGTGTCAACTAGAATAGAAATATGGAGTAAAGAAAGATGGGAAAATTATAATAGTTTAAATATAGATTACGAAGCCATAGCTGAAAAGATGAGTGAGCTTGGCATATAGGAGAGAAAAATGGAATTTAAACATGTATCAGTTTTATTAGAAGAAACTTTAGAATCGTTAAATATACAGGAAAATGGAATATATGTAGATTGTACACTAGGAGGAGCTGGCCATTCTAAGGAAATTTTAAAAAGGTTATCTTCAAAAGGAAAACTTATTGGAATAGATCAAGATTGTGATGCATTAGAAGCTTCAAAAATAACATTAAAAGAATATAATAATGTAGAATTTGTTCATGATAATTTTCATAATATAGACAATATATTAAAAAGGTTAAGTATAGATAAAGTAGATGGCATTTTAATGGACCTTGGAGTTTCATCTTATCAGATAGATAAGGCGGAAAGAGGATTTAGTTATATGAGAAATGCACCTTTAGATATGAGGATGAATAAAGATTCTAAACTATCAGCATATGATGTAGTAAATTTCTATGAAGAAGAAAAAATATATAAATTATTAAAAGATTATGGTGAAGAAAGATTTTCAAAAAGGATAGCTAGTAATATTGTGAAAAAAAGAAATGAAGAACCGATTAAGACAACTTTTGATTTAGTTGATATTATAAAAGAATCTATTCCGTTTAAATTTAGAAAAGAAGGCCATCCTGGGAAAAAGACATTTCAAGCTATACGAATAGAAGTAAATGGTGAACTTGAAATTTTAAATCAAGCAATAGAAGATTCAGTAAATAATCTTAAAAAAGATGGAAGACTTTCTATAATAACTTTTCATTCATTAGAGGATAGAATAGTTAAAAATAAATTTAGAGAACTAAATGATCCTTGCACTTGCCCAAAAGATTTTCCTCTATGTATTTGTGGGAAAAAACCTATTGTAAATTTAATAACTAAAAAACCTATAAATCCAAATGAAAGAGAAAAAAATGAAAATTCAAGAAGCAGAAGTGCTAAATTAAGAGTAGTAGAAAAAATTTAGTATAATATTTGTAAGGGGTGAATAAAGTGATAGTAGCAAACAATACAAGAAATTATATAGAAGGAAATACTGTTTTGGTTCCTGATTTTGAAACACCATATAAGGAACATAAAAAAAGCAGAACAGAAAAAAAACAAAAAGACTTAGAAAAGGCTAGAAAACATAAAAAAACACAAATTAGAAATGTTACTATCGCATTTATATTTGGAATAACAATTATTGGAAGATATAGCATTATATACAATACACAAAATTCAGTTGCTAATATGGAAAATAGTATTAAAGAATTAAGTGATGAAAATGGAAGATTAAATGTTATTATAGCTGAAAATTCTAATATTAATAATATAGAAATTTATGCAAAGGACAATCTAAATATGATAAACGAAAATGAAGGACCATTGGTATATTCAGATTTATCTAAGTATTATTTTAAGGACACAGTAAAAGTAGAAATGGAGAATACTAAGGTTAGTTTGTTTGGTAAAATTAAGGCTTTATTATTTTAGTGGGGGTATAAAAATTGGCAAAAAAAGAATATGTTGATAAAGCTATAATAAAACGAAGAATGTTTGCATCTTTTAGCATTCTTTCTGTTTTATTTTTTTTATTAATATCAAGACTGATTTATTTAATGATAGTAGATTCAAAAAATTTAACTGAAATAGCGAAAAATCAATGGACGAAAGATGTTAAAATTAGTGCAAAAAGGGGAAGTATTCTAGATAGAAATGGAAATGAGATTGCTATAAGTGCAAATGTATACAGGGTTGATTTAGATATGAATACTTTAAGAAGTACTGTAAAAAAAGAAGAAACCTCATTTGATGAGATGGCTGATAAATTAGCAATAGCACTTTCTATGGAGAAAGAAGATGTTTTAAAAATTTTAAATAGTACACTACCTTCAGGACTTCCTTTAAGTTCTGCTACGTTAGCTAGAAGGATAGAAAAAGATGCTGCGGATAAGGTAAATGCTTTAGATATGTATGGGGTAATGGTTTCAGAGGATACTAAACGTTATTATCCTAATAATGATTTTTTAGCACAAGTAATAGGGCATACAAATTCTGATGGAGATGGCTTAACTGGAATAGAACTTGAGTACAATAAAGAACTTAGTGGAGTTTCAGGTGTTAGAATATCAGAAATGGATACTTATGATGATGATATGCCATACGCTATTTCAGAATATTCAAAACCAATAAATGGTTATGATGTAGTATTAACTATTGATGAAATGATTCAATATTTTTGCGAAAAGTCTGCAAAACAGGCAATGATAGATAATAAGGCATCTGCAGTTACAATTATAGCAATGGATCCTAATAATGGAGAAATACTTGCTATGGCTAATGAGCCTTCTTATGATTTAAATGACCCTTGGGTTGAGGGAAAAACTTATGATGAGTTACAACAAAGCTGGAGAAACAGGGCGGTTTCTGATATTTTTGAACCTGGTTCTATATTTAAAGTAATAACTTCAGCAGCGGCTTTATCAGAGGGCTTAATAAGTGATAGTGATACATTTGATTGTCATGGTAGTTTGAATATTGATGGAAGAAATATAAGGTGCTGGAAAACATCAGGTCATGGTGAACAAACTTTTGCACAAATTCTTCAAAATTCATGTAATGTTGGATTTATGATGGTTGGTGCAAAAGTAGGAGCTGAAAATTTAAATAAATATATAAAAAAATTTGGACTTGGACAAAAGACAGGTATAGACCTTCCTGGGGAAGCTTCTGGTATTATTAAAAAAACTGCAGATATTTCAAATACAGATTTAGCTACTATATCTTTTGGGCAAACAGATACAGTTACATGTGTTCAATATTTAACTGCATTTAATGCTGTAGCAAATGGAGGAGATTTAATAACTCCTCATGTTATGAAAGAGATAGTCAGTTACGATGAAAATGGTGAAGAACAAATTGTTGAAGAATTTAAACCAGAAGTACAAAATGTATTAACTGAAGATGTTTCTTCTCAGCTTAGAGGGCTTTTAGAACAAGTTATATCTCAAGGAGGAGGTTCTAAGACATATATAGAAGGATACCATATTGCTGGTAAAACAGGGACAGCACAAGTCGTTCAAAATGGTGTATATGCGTCAGGAAAGTATATTTCATCCTTTGTGGGAATGGCACCAGCTGATAATCCTAAGATAACTATCTTAGTTTCTATTGTTGAGCCAGACCCTTCAAATTATTATGCAGGTCAAATTGCAACTCCTGTTGCAAAACAGGTATTTTATGATATATTTAATTATAAGTCATATGAAGTAGATGCAGATGAATCTGATGTAGAACAAAGCTTGTTAAAGGATATCATGGTTCCAGAAATAAGAGGATTGACAAATGAAGAAGCTAAGGAGATCTTAAAAAATGAGCATCTTGATTTTGAATTAGATGGAAATGGAGATTATATAACTAATGTTGTTCCTGTACCTGGATATAGTGTGAAAGAAGGAACAAAACTTGTGCTTTACACTGGAGAAAAGTCAAACTATAATAATGAGGTAGCAGTTCCTAATTTAATAGGTCATAGTAAAGAAAATGCTATAGAAGTTTTAAATCAGCTTGGATTAAAAAGTGATTTTACAGGAACAGGAGTTATTTCAGAACAAAATTTAGAGCCTGGGACAGAAGTGTTAAAAGGTTCTACTGTATATTTTAATATGGACATATTAGGAGATTAAAAGAAGGTGATTTAATGGAACTTAGAAAAATTTTAAAAGGTTTAGATTTTGAAGTTATTAAAGGTAATTTAGATGTGAATATTGGAATGATTCAATATGATTCTAGAAAAGTTAAAAAAGGTGATGTTTTCGTATCTTTCTTTAAGTTAGCAGATAATGGTGATAAATATTTAAAAGATGCTTCATTAAACGAAGCAAGGGTTTTGGTGAGTGAAGAAATAATAGATGTTGATGATGATGTAACATTTATTAAAGTAAAAGATGCTAGAGAAACTTTAGCTAAAATGTCTATTAATTATTATGATAACCCAGCTTCTAAATTAAAAATAATAGGCATAACTGGAACTAATGGTAAAACAACTTCTAGTTATATGATAAAGGCTATTTTAGAGGAAGCGGGTTATAAAACTGGCTTGATTGGAACTATTGCTAATTATATTAGTGATAAGAAAGTCCCATCTATGTGGACTACTCCAGAATCACCAGAACTTCATAGATTGTTAAATGATATGGTGGTAGCAGGGGTAGAATATGTGATAATGGAAGTATCTTCTCATTCTTTATGTTTGAAAAGAGTTTATGGTATTGAATTTAATGTTGGCATATTTACAAATTTAACAAGAGACCATTTGGATTTTCATAAGACTTTTGAAAATTATTTTAATTCAAAATTAATGCTATTTAACAGCAGTAAAGTATCGCTAATAAATATAGACGATGAGTATGGTAAAAAAATAATTTCTAATTTAGAAAATGTATTTACTTATTCGCTTCAAGATAAAGGTAATGTAAATGCAAAAGATATAGAAATTAATTCAAAAGGAGCTAGTTTTAATCTAGCATATAAAAATGAAGAGAAGAAAATAAATATTAATATCCCAGGAAGTTATAATGTTTACAATGCGTTAGCATCAGCTTCTTTAGCGATAATAGAAGGGATACCTTATAAATCAATAAAGGGGGGGCTTTCAAAACTTTCAGGTGTTTCAGGTAGATGTGAAATAGTTTCAAATAAATATAATCTTCCGTTTGATATTGTTTTAGACTATGCCCATACTCCAGATGGGTTAGAAAACATATTAAAAACTGCTAGAGATTTTACTAAAGGAAGACTTATTTGTGTATTCGGATGCGGTGGAGATAGAGACAAGATTAAGAGACCTCAAATGGGAGAAATAGCTTCTAATATTTGTAATCTAGTTATAGTTACATCAGATAATCCAAGAAGTGAAGATCCTAATTTAATAATAAAGGATATAGTAAAGGGAATTTCAAAAGAAAATTATAGAATTATGGAAAATAGACATGAAGCTATAAAAATGTCTATGAAACTTGCACATAAAGATGATGTTATAGTTATAGCAGGGAAAGGCCATGAAGATTATCAAATATTAAAAACAGGGAAAATACATTTTGATGAACATGAAGTAGTAGATGATTTAGTTAAGGAGTTATTTTAATGGAAAAATTATGCTTAAATGAAGTTATGTCCTCTATAGGAGGTAAGATATTAAAAAAAGGAAGGGTATCCCAGTTTACAGGAATTGTAACGGATACTCGGAAAATAGAAAATGGTGATATATTTATTGCATTAAAAGGTGAGAGATATAATGCTAATGATTTTGCTATTGAAGCATCTAAAAAAGGGGCTTGTCTTCTAATTTTAGATGAATTACATATAGAATTAGAAATTTTAAATGATGAAACCACAGTTATTTTAGTTGAAAACACATATAAAGCTTTAAGAGATTTAGCAGAATTTTATAGAACTAAATTAGATATTAAAATAGTCGCTATTACCGGTTCTACAGGTAAAACTTCTACTAAGGATTTGGTTGCAGCTGCATTGTCTTATAAATATAAAGTATTTAAAACAGAGGGAAATTTCAACAATGAAATAGGTCTTCCTTTAATGGTTTTTAAATTAGATAAAAATTATGATATAGCAGTTTTAGAAATGGGAATGAGTGGTTTTAATGAAATTCATAATTTAGCTAAAATAGCTAAACCTGACATAGCTATAATGACAAATGTTGGAGTTTCTCATCTGGAAAATTTGAAAACTAGAGAAAATATTTTAAAAGCAAAAATGGAAATAACAGATTTTTTTGATGAAAATAAATGTCTTATTGTAAATAATGATAATGATTTGTTAAGGAAAATTGAAGATGAAAATTATAAAATTGTTAGAGTTGGTGAAAGTAATGATAGTAATATTCTTGCTTATAAAATAAATTTAGGAAATAATTTTATAGAATTTAATATAAAGGATAAAGATTTTAGTGAAAAGTTTAAATTAAATTTGTTAGGAAAACATAATGTATCAAATTCATTGCTTGCTATTGCAGTAGCTAAGGAATTAGGATTAACATATGAAGAAATAAAATTAGGTTTTAAAAATATAAAAACTACTTCTATGAGAATGGAAATAGTAAGTAAAAATAATATTAATATAATAAAAGATTGTTATAATGCAAGCCCGGATTCTATGAAGGCTGCAATTGATGTTATTAGTGCTATGGATGGAAGAAAAATTGCAATACTTGGAGATATGAATGAATTAGGTGATGATTCATATAATATGCATAAAGATATAGGGGTATATGCAAAATGCAAAAATATTGATATAATTTTAACATATGGTAAATATTCTAAAGCGTATAAAGAAGGATTTTTGGAAGATTCTTATGTTTTCGAAGATAGAGAAGAATTGATTCAGTATATTATAGAAGAAATAGATGATGGAGATAACATACTAGTAAAAGCATCAAGAACAGAAAAATATGAAATAATAGCTGACAAATTAATTAATTTACAAAGGTAATAGAAGGAGATAGATATGGATTTTGTTAATGGAAGATTAATATATTCTGTTTTAGTATCATTTTTAATTGCGTTAGTAAGTGGACCTATTATTATTCCAATACTTCACAAATTAAAATTTGGTCAAAACATAAGAAATGAAGGCCCTAAGAGCCATCAAAAAAAATCAGGTACCCCAACTATTGGAGGAATAATTTTTATTTTTTCAACTACTATTTCTATGCTTTTTATAGTAGGAAAATTAAACGATGAAGCAATGGTTGCATTTTATGCATTTTTAATATTTGGGTTTATTGGTTTTTTAGATGATGCATTAAAGATATACCATAAAAAAAATCTGGGACTTAGAGCCTATCAAAAGATGGTATTACTACTAATTGCGTCGTTTATATTTGCTTATTATGCTAAGAATAATCCTAATATTGGAACATCAATACTTCTTCCTTTTGCCAATAAAACTGTTGATTTAGGATGGTTTTACATACCATTTATTGTGTTTTATTTTATTGGTACTACAAATGCAGTAAATTTGACAGATGGATTAGATGGATTAGCGGCTACTATAACACTGCTAGTAATGACTTTTTTTACTTTGGTAAGTTTTAATATGGCTCATTATACATTATCTTTATTTTGCGGAATATTGACAGGTTCGCTACTTGGATTTTTAAGATACAATTCATACCCTGCACAAGTATTCATGGGAGATACTGGATCTCTTGCATTAGGGGGTGCAGTAGCTGCGGTTGCTATGATATTAAAAGTTCCTCTTTTGGTTATAATAGTAGGTGGTATTTACGTAATCGAAACGTTATCTGTTATAATTCAAGTTGCTTGTTTTAAATTAACAGGGAAAAGGGTGTTTAAAATGTCGCCAATTCATCATCATTTTGAATTATCTAATTGGCACGAGACAAAAATAGTATCAGTTTTTTCAATTATTACAGTAGTATTGTGTTTAATAGCGTTTTTGTCTTTTTAATAATAATTTGGAGGATTTTCAATGAAAAAATCTAAAAAAATGGGACCAGTAGATTTTCCACTATTTTTAACTATTATGTTATTAGTAGCTATAGGAATAGTTATGGTGTTTAGTTCTAGTTCTTATACTAGTGCATTAAATCCTAAAATAAATGACAGTATGCACTATTTAAAAAGGCAGGGATTCTTTGCTATAATAGGTACTTTTTTTATGATTATTACAATAAAATTTGATTACCACAAGATAAGAAAATTTACAATTTTATTGATGATATTTACACTTGTTCTACTTGGTTTAGTTTTTGCATTCGACCCTGTAAATGGATCTCAAAGATGGATATCTATAGGTGGACAGGGTTTTCAACCATCAGAGCTTGCAAAATATGTTATTGTTTTTTATATGGCTAAAGGGATAGAAATAAAAGGAGATAAAATAAAAAGTCTTTTTAAAGGCGTAATACCATTTATTTTAATTTCTGGTATTTATGCTGGAGCTATTCTTATAGAACCTAATTTAAGTATGGCATCTATTATTTTCATTGTAACTATAATTTTACTTTTTGTTGGTGGAATGAAAAAAACTCATTTGTTTATATATATTATGCCATTTTTTGTTGTGCTAGGCGGAGCGGCGGCTTATCTATCTCCTTACAGGCGTAAAAGGTTGTTGAATTTTTTGAATCCTTGGGCTGACCCATTAGGCGATGGATATCAGTTAGTTCAGTCATTACTTGCCATTGGCAGTGGGGGATTATGGGGAGTAGGATTGGGTCAGTCAAGGCAAAAATGCTTTTTTCTACCAGAAGCTCATACTGATTTTATATTTTCAGTTATCGCTGAGGAATTAGGTCTTATAGGGTGCATAGTAATAATATTATTGTTTCTTACGCTTATATGGAGAGGTGTAGTTATTTCTATTAAAGCTAAGGATATTTATGGAACTATTTTAGCAGCAGGTATAACATCTGTTATTGCTGTTCAAGCGATATTAAATATAGCAGTAGTATCAGGTTCTTTTCCAGTAACAGGGGTTCCA
>JBGUER010000115.1:0-10070 GCA_041821285.1 Clostridiaceae bacterium | reverse complement strand
AAGTGATAACAGATAATATTGAAATTGATAATATGGCCTCAGAAATAAGTAAAGATGAGGATATGGAAGAAACTATTATAGAAACTAAAAAACAAGATCCACCACAAGAAAAGCCTAAAACTAATGAGGATATAACAGATAAAAATATAGTTCCAACTTATGATGAAAATCAAGTAAAAACACAGGAAGAAGCTTCACCACAAGGTGGAGAAATAAATGAACAAGGTCAAGTTTATATGCTTGGATTTGGATGGATAGAAGATAGTGGTCCAAATAGCGGACAAGTGGTAACCTCTGATGGAGATGTCAACAAACAAGTAGGAACAATGGATTAATATTAATAAATAATATTTTGAGGGTATAGAGAAATCTATATTCTCTTTTTTTGGAGGTGCATTATCAATGAATAGGATAAAAACATTTTTACTTTGTATGATTCTTATAATATCTATATTTCCCCAAAATGTTTCAGCTAATGGAAATGGGAATTTTAATGGCGGAGGTGGTGGTTTAGGAAATGGCACAAATATGAATTATTGGAATCCAGGAAATGATGGGATAAGAGTTACTGTAGTCAGAGATAGAGATAATTCAGTTGTTTCTATACCAATAGATTTTTCAAATAAAACACAATCATCATATATAGCTCATTTCGGTAGAAAATCAAAAATAGAATATGTAAATGGAGCTACATTATCTCCACAGATGAATGGATATATATATTATAAACCAGTTATCCCAATGCCAAGAATAATAGGTTCAAACAGTTATACCATAAATATTGAAGCTACTAAAAAATACTTTTGTTCTGAATATGCTTTGAACTTAATAGCAAACATTACAGGAATAAAATATGAAAGGCTTATAAGTGGTGATTATAAAATATTATTAGAACCTATAGCCTACATGACTTTTCAAGGAGTTTATATAGCAATGACTGCCCATGAGGCAGCTTTATATGATGAAAGATTATGGGGAGGCCTTAGAGGTTGGATGGTTAGCTTGTCCCATAAAAACTTACCGCTTGCACTTTATCTGCAAACATCGGACTTGGGTTTTCCAGCTTGGAATGGTTCAAATAAACAAAATGTATCAAATTCGCAAATAAAAGCATATCTAGGTTTAGGAATTGTAAGATTTAATGATGCTGATAAGGGGGTTAATATAAATACAAATTCTTATGAATATAGATGTGATACTGATGTTATAACTTCAATAACAGTTAATACAGAAACAAAAAGAACACCTGATAATCCTGTGTCAGTAACATTTAAAGTAAATGGACAAAATTATACTGTTTCGAATATTTATATTCCAGAAGGGGAATCCCAGAATATATGGTTTAAGTGGCATACCCCTAAAACATCACAAACGCTAAATATAAATGTAAGTGTAACTGGTGCTATAGCAAACAGTTCTTCAATCACAGCTAAAATTGTGGAACTAAAGGAGAATACCCCACCTAATCCAACAGCTAATGATAAAAATGATAGCTTTAAAGTACCAAGTATTCCAAATAGCACTCAAAAATCTTATGCTTCATGGGGCATATGGGATTGTTATTGGGATTATAACTGGGAGTGGCAAGCAAATTGGACCTGGATTAATAGTGGTTACTGGGTAGATAATGGGAAATGGCTAGATCGTGGTGAATGGAAATATAAATGGACAAATTATAGTGCTAGTCTTTTAGCAAATATTAGTTTAAAACCTGATAGTAAAGTGCCTAGTACTTCCTCTAAAACAATAAAATCAGGCTATGGAATAAATCTAAATGTTTCAACTAATTTAAGCTCAAATGCACCAAGTTCAGCAATAACAGGAGCACAAAACGTAATATCATATTATCCGGAATTCAATTATCAAAACTATAATAGAATATTGGATTTAGTTTCACCAGGATATTCTGCAAATTTTCAGCTTAAAAATAATAAATACTCAACATATAATCAAAGGGTTCATTTCACACCGATATGGTACCCAGATGGGAAATATTCTGTATATGCGCAGGTGTTAGATGTTTGGACACCAAATGGGATGCTTTCAATTAACGCAAATGATTATTTGAATATCAACGGTAGCTTATATGACGATTGGCATATTGGCCCACAAAATTAGAGGAGGCACAGTATGAAAGAGATTATAATGTTTATCATGATTTTTATTTGTTTGATTGGTGGAGGGATAACCTATTACATTCTTAAAAAAAATAAAAGAAAAACAAAAGATCAAGAAAGTCTAGAACAAAAGACAGCTAATGAATTTGTAAATGTAGAAGATATTAAAGACCGTTACCTGTATACCAGGGACGGTTATATTATTATGTACATAAAAATCAATCCTATAAGTATTGATTTATTGTCAGATAGAGAGAAAAAGCTTCTATGCAAAACACTTACAGCAGAGCTTTCTAGTGAGCAAAAGCCCTATAAATTTCTTGCAGTATCTAGACCGGTAGACATTTCTCCACTTATAAGTGAATACACAGGAATTATTGCAAATACATCCGACCAAAAGCAAAAAGATTTACTTAGAAATGAAATGCTTGTAATGAGTAATTATGCTTTATCAGGAGATGTAGTTGAAAGACAATTTTATATTATGCTTTGGGAGAAATATGAAGAAGGTATTGAATTAGATATATCGAAACGAAGTTATGAATTTAAATCAAAATTTGAAACTAGTAGCATTCATTGCGAGATATTAAAGCAACAGGATATAGTAAGGCTTTGCAATCTTATTAATAATCCTGCTTATGCAAATGTAGAGAATAATGAGTTTGAAGCTACTATTCCTTTTATATAAAAATAATAATTAAGATGGTTATTAAATGGAGATGAAATCATGAATAAAGATAAAAATAATATTAAAATAAAGAAACCAGTAAACAATGCTTTGCTAAATATAATAACACCAATAGGACTTGAAATAAAAAGGAATAGCCTAGTTATAGGAGAAAATACAGGTAAGATTTACGGAATAGTTAAATACCCTCAGAAAGTAGACTATGGCTGGCTCGCTAAAATAACAAATATACCAAGTACCATTGTCAGTGTATCATTTACACCAATAGACAATGGTTCTTTTATTGAGAGCCTTTCAAGAAATGTTATACAAAGTAGGGGCGCTGCTGAAAGTGCAAAAGATCCATTATCTCAAAAGAGAGCTGAACGTTCTGCAATAGATGGAGAAAGAATTATGCGAATCTTTAAATGGCGATTGGATTAATGCAGGGGGGGGGAGTAATGGGAGAATGAATCCACTCCAAATAAGACCTACTCCAGTTGATGACAATGATGAACTTTACAAGGATGAAGGCCAAGGAATGGGAGACATGGCTCTGTATATAAAAAACATAGAAATCTTCTTTAGTCTATACATTCCATCCCTTACAGATAGGGAAAGAGCAATACTTAAAGACACAATAATTGAACTATATAATATTTTTAATATATCATGGAATACTGATATAACTAAATTAGATAATGAGGATTTTCCAACATTCTTAGATCTTTATAATTTGATAGAAAATAAATCAAAGGAAAATGCAAAGAAGGATATTAAGGTAAATATCTATGAAGATTTAGCCTTGCTTCTAAAAGATATTGCTATGGGGAGTGATTCCTTCTTATGGAATGGACATAGTTCAATCAAAACAAATACTCGATGCATCTGCCTTGATACTCATGATTTGCAAAATACCAATGATAATATAAAAAGGACTCAATATTTCAACATCCTAACATGGTGCTGGCAAGAAATGAGTAAAGATAGAAATGAAAGAGTATTATTAATCTGCGATGAAGCCTATTTAATGATTGACACAAATGTCCCTCAAAGCCTTGTATTTCTAAGGAATGTAGAAAAAAGGGCACGAAAATATGAAGCAGGAGTAGTAATTATAAGCCACTCAGTAGTAGATTTTCTTGACCCTCAAATAAAAATGTATGGGCAGGCACTCCTTGATATACCTTGCTTTAAGATAATAATGGGCACAGATGGACGAAATCTACAGGAAACAAAAGAACTTTACAACCTAACAGATGCAGAAGAAGAACTTCTTGCAAGTAAAAAGAGAGGAAATGCACTAGTTATGATAGGTTCTAAAAGACTTCATGTGGTATTTGAAATCCCAGAATACAAATTTGAGTATATGGGGAAAGCTGGAGGAAGATAAAATAAATTTGGGTAATATACAAATTTATGTCTATTATTGTGGGAAATAGTGGTATAATAAATAGTAGATTATTCTAGACTAGGAAGTAAAAAATAATGTTAGATTTATGAGTGTTGGATATACCATAGTTAGATGACATCGTCCTACTAAAATTTTTTTGAGGGAGAGTAAATTAAATAAAAGGGGAATATTCATATGGGTAAATCAGTAATAATTGAATTACAAGAAGATGCAATGAGAATGGATAATAGTATATCAGCGCTAATTAGAAAAGCTTATGTTATTGCAAGAAAACTTAAACTTAAAGAATTTAGTGATTGGTTACAATATGAACTTAATGGCTACAGTAACTTTGAAGAAGGGGAGTGGCCAGAGTATCGAGTTATAGTAGGCGAATTAAAGGGTTGGAATCCATATTATGGATGGGTACCTGTAATTATCCAAGAAGAATCTATATCTAATTTGATTTGTAAACAAAAAATCATTAATTCAATATCTAATTTAGAAGATATGTTAGAAAGTGGATCGAAAGATGTGCTTATACAGTTAAATGCTGGTACTTCTAATCTTATTTCAAAGAGCGTAGAGTATGATACGAAATTTGGAATTTTTATAAACAAAGCAAGCATATCTGAGATATGTGATATGGTTAAGAATATAGTGCTAGAATGGTCATTAAAACTGGAAGAGGAAGGAATAGAAGGTGAGGGATTAACATTCACAAAGCATGAAGAAGATAGAGCAAGTGAAATAGTAACTACTATAAATAATTATTTTGGCAATGTTTCTAAATCTCAAATACAACAAAATACAAGTGATTCTACTCAGGTTTTAAGCATTGGATATTCAAAAGAAAATGTTGAGAATATACTGAAAGAATTAAAAGTAAATTATAAAAACATTAATTTACCTATAGATAAAGCTGAGGATTTAAGAGTACATATTAATCAATTAGAAGAAACTATAATAACTGATACAAACAATAATTTAAGAATTAAAAAGACACTTAACAGTATCAAAAATATTTTAGAAGGAGCAACTGGAAGTTTGATAGCTTCTGGACTATTATATCTAATTGGACAAGTCTTAGCAAAATGATATATAAGTTTTAATACAAATTGAAATACCAATTGTACAATTACTAATATGTCTAATAATTGGTAATAAAAATTATATGCAGGTATGAAAAAAGAAGGAAAAAGAGTATCGAAGGATTATTTGAGTTTGAAGCAGAGATATATGGTCATTATGTAAACAATAATGGATGGATAATGTTTATACAAAACAAATAGTATATAGAAATGTTATTAATAAATAATAAAATCACTGAATTTGTATTTAAGAGAGAGGTAATAATAAAAAAATTTGTATACACTAGTGATGATAAATTGTTTATAAGCAAATATATTAATAGTATTAGAGGAATTTAAAATGAAATACAATAACAAAAAAAAGAATATAAGCATAACAACTGTAATGATTTTAGTTTTTATATTTTGTTTAATAGTAACAATAATAGTTACTCTATTATTTGATGAATCACCAATTATTTTTAATATAAGTTTATATGGGAAAGATTCATTTTGGGAAAGTTTAATTGTGAACATACATAGTTCGCTTATTGATTTTTTATTTTTGGGAATATTAGTATATTACTTTACAAATAAATTAGAAGAAAAAAGAAAGATTGAAAGTTACTATAATAACATTGATGATTCAAGATTTTGGTTTGAGAAAGAAGCTACTAGTAAATTAGTGGCTAATATTAGACGACTAAATGATAAAGGATATTATAAAATAGATTTATCTAAATGCTTTTTAATGAATGCATATTTAAAAGAAGTAAAGTTAATAAAATCTCAAGTAATGGGAGCAAATTTCGAAGGAGCTAATTTAAAAAATGGTATATTAAATGAATCTAATTTTAAAGGAGTAAGTTTTAAATCAGCTGATTGTAGAGGCGCTAAAATAATCAATGGTAAGATGAAAAATATAAAATGTAATAATTCGGACTTTCAAGGAGTGGATTTTTCAGGTTGTGATTTTACAAATGCAGAATTAATTAACTCAAATTTTAAAAATGCTTTTTTAAAGAATACAGATTTAAAAGGTGTAAAATATGATGACTCTAACTTTGAAAGGGCTAATTTATTGGCAGCTCGAAATATAGATATAAATAGAATTATAATGTGTAAGACACTTAAATATGCCAAGTTAGATGAGGTGATTGAGATACAAATACAGTTAATCAAACCAGAGTTACTAAAATAAAAAAATTCTACTAGTCTTAAGGAACTAATCTAATTCCCTAAGACTAGCAGGACTCAAACCTGCGATCTCCCATTATTAGAATAACAGAAACATAAATTATGTAGCCAGATTTTATAATAATAGGCACTCTAATCCCTGAGCCATAGCCATAATATCATTTTAAATAGAAAAGTTAATAAAGTCAATATACTTTCGATAATAATATATTCATTTTTTCTTTGAAAACAAAAATAAAAGCCTATGGAGAAGCAGAAATGTTTTTAGTGCCAATTTAAGTGTATATTGTGACACTAACATATATAAGTAAAAAAAATATAAAAGTCTATTTATAAACTTTTATTATCCATATAATAAGAAATTGAGATGCATATACAAAATACTCCATATTTAAAAAAGCTTGGAATATGATATTGTATAATCGTATCATAAATAAATGCGGTTTTTTTTTGAATTAATAAATTCACTTTGCATAATGAATAATGTATTATTAATAATAAAATTGGAGGATCAAGATGAATATAAAAGAAGAGTTTTATAAAATAGACCATACGCATATAACTCAGGAATATATTGAGTCAATAAAAATTGAAAAGAATGGTCTTTCTAATAGCGATAAAAAGTTTTTATTATCCATTATTGGAAAATTTAAAGAACAAGAAATAGAAAAAACACTAAGGGCAATTAAAATGTATGCCATATGGGAACCAGATGAAGCAATTCTTGAATCAAGAAAAAAAGGAGTTTTTCGTTATAAAGCTTATGATTTCAAAAGAAATAAAGCATTATATTTAATAAAAAATCTAATTAATAATAAAAACATTTATTTATTTTCAACAGAAACTATTGGGTATTTAATGGATAAAAAAAATCTTAGGTGGATCTATGATTTTTATAAGGAGAGCCAAGAAAAATTAGTTCAACTTATTAAAGAATATCATAGTAAGAGAATTAGGATTAAAAATGGGAATCAAACCGCTGAAACTGCTATATTTAAAGATTTATTAGCATATATAGATGCTTGTTTTTATACTGTTTCTCATACTGGTAAAAACTATAACAATAAAAATATATTAGATGCATATTCAAAAGAAGAGATATGTGAAGGTATTTCTTATATAGTGTACTTATATGATAGTGTAATTGGTATTAAACAGGACATTTCATATTTTACTGATTCAAAGTATGTAATCTCCACTGAAATAGAAGATACAATTTTAATTGCATGTAAGGTAAATCAACTTGAGGAATGGGAGTTATATATTGATTATTTTGATTATAAATTTAAAGTATTAGGTAATGAATGGATTATCTTCGATAAAAGTGAAGTATTAGAAAAAAGTATTAGGATGGGATATGTACGAAACGAAATGCAAACAGAAGTTTTTTTTAATGCATCTGTGGATAAATTAAAAGATGTAGTATCTATTAGTGAAGTAGGTGACTACATAGAGAAAAAATTGGGTGATATGATTACTAAAGAAATACTAGATGGCAAATTATCAAGATACAGATTTGAATTTCCAGAGCCAATATTTTCTGTATTCGAAAAAAAGGGACTTTATGGAACCGGATGGTTTAAAGAAGAAATTTCAAATATAGAATATTGTGCTAAAGAATTAATTATGTCATTTGATGAAGTTACTCAGAAAAAAATTACGGAAAATTGCAATTTAATTGATATCATCATATTTCAACGTTTATTCATATTATTGAATGAAATAACGAGCAAAATTTTATTTAAAAAAGAGGACAAATGCAAGGTAATATCATCATTAATCCCTTCATTTCAAAAGGATATTTTGATAGAGTTATTAGATAAATTTATAAATAATAAAGTAAAAGTCCAAGAACTACTTAACTTATTCACCTATAATAAAGATAGAAAGTTAGATTTGCAGTATACACCATTTTTGTGTGTATCAGGTGGAATTATATTTTCTAATACTCTAGTTGCAAAATCCAACTTACTTAGGAATGCTATAGCGTATTCTTATTTATCTAAAAATCAAATTGCAAATGATAACCAAGGAATAGAACCACTTGTACAAGAATGTAGTAATGTATTTAAAGTATGCAAAGAAAAGTACAATATTTGTATTAATAAAAAATATAAATATATGAAGAAGGCTGGAGAAATTGATGTCATAGTGTCATCTGATTTAGATATAATTATAATTGAATGTAAATGTCCACTTAGTCCAATTAACAACTTTGAAATGAGGTCAAACTTAGAACATATCGAGAAAGCAAATCGACAACTAAACCTAAGCAAAGAGGCTTTTAGTAATAAAGAGTTTAGAAAAATATATTTTAAAGCTTGGGGAATCGAAGATAAAAATCAAAATATTAGAACCTGTATAATTTTTGGTAATCGTCTATTTACTGGTTACAACAAATATCCACATCCAATTAGATATATTTATGAACTTGATATGGTTTTGAACAAAGGAATTATTTATTCAGAATTAGGTGATTGGAGAGTATGGAAAGGAAAAACATTTTCGCATAATGATTTACTTGATTTTTTATCAGAAGATAAATCGTTCGTTAGATTTAATTTTGAATCTATGGATGAAAGACATGAAACCATGTGTGTGAAACAAAAAAAGTTGACTTTTGAAACATATGCATACAATGTTGACAAATGTTTACATATATATAATTCTAATTTAAAAGTGGTTAGTTCTAATAATGAATAGAAGAAAAAAATATTAAAATGATTAGCAAATTATAATTTAGATTCAAAAGGAGGTAAACATATGCAAATGGAGGTATGTTTATTGATTGGTAGACTATTTAAATACAAAAACAAAAAGCACCATTATTATGTCTTTTAATAGATTGTTATTGAAAGTTACTAGTAAAATAACTACATTTTATATATCGATACATAAAGTATTGTAAGGAAACGTGTGTGTTTATATGAAGTTTAAAGTTATTTTAGTACCATGATAAAATCAAAAATATATATTTTGTGAAATAGAATTCCTATTATCCATATAATATTTACACTAAATACAATAGCATCTGCCTAAACCTCAGGTGCTATTTTCATACCCCCCAACAAAAACACAGGAGGCTATACCATGCCATTAGATCCAAAATCAGCAGCAACCCTTGCTAAAATAGCAATACAAGCTGCACAAGATGATGAAACTAGAAACAAAATAATATTTATTTCACTGGCACCGATTATTTCGGTGCTTTTAATTTTGACTTTTATAGTTTATATAATAACAACGCCTTTAGAACTAATTGACAACATTTTCCTGGGAAATAATTTAGATGCGATTAGAAATATAAGGAGTCAATACGGGTATGAGCAGTTAATAAATTCTAATGATAATAGCTATTTAGAAAGCAGTGGTTTGGATTTTTCAGGGATATCTTTTAAAGATGGAGCATGCGAAGTAGTTTATTATAATCAGGCGGATATAAGATGGAGTGACAAGCCTTATGGAATAACAGGAACTATAGGAAGAAGTGGATGTGGTCCGACTTCTCTTTCAATAGCGGTCTCAAGTCTTACAGATAAAAAAGTTGACCCAGTTCAAATGAGTAAATGGGCTTATGATAACGGATATTACTGCGAGGGTGTAGGTTCCTATCATACGCTTATACC
>JBGUER010000114.1:0-10118 GCA_041821285.1 Clostridiaceae bacterium | reverse complement strand
CCAGCATCGTATTTTGGGAAAAAAGATACTTCAGGAGATAATAATCCACCTACAAATGGCATTCTAATAATTCCTCCATGTATATGCCCTGATAACGTCAAATCAGCTCCCCAGTCTTTATACACTTTAAAATACAATGGATTGTGGCTTAATAAAATATTATACTCATTTTTGTTTATATCACCTAATTTTTCTTCCACATCTTCTACATCAAAATCTTCCCATCCTTGATAAGATGACGAAATCTTTCTGCTGTAACAATTTAACGGGAGCTCTAATCCATATAAATTTATTTTTTCTTCATCTATAACTATTGGTTGTTTTTTGTCATTTAATATTTTAACACCAAATTTTTCAATTTTTTCATAAAACTCTATTTGTAGTTCTCCTTCTTTAATCTCCATTCGTTCTTCATGATTTCCCTTAATAAAATATATATCATACTTTTTTGAAAGTTTTTCAATCAAATTATAGAAAACTTTAAAATCTGTATCTGTAGAGTTAATCATATCACCTGTTAAAACTATGATATTAGGATCTACATTATAAATTTTTTTAATTAAATTCATATTATCCTTACCAAATTCTTTATTATGTAAATCCGAAAGTTGAATTATCTTATACTCATCAAATTTATTTGGAATCCTAGATGAACAAACATGATATTTTTCTATTTGTATCCAATTATTGTTAATATATACAAAACACCAAATACATATAACTACAATCAAACAAATCAGAATTTTCTTTCCCCTTTTCATAACTCTCTCCCTCTACTAATCCAATCACTCTCTAATAAATTGCTATCAAAAATAATCTACTAGCTATTCAATGAAAATATTATCTATTAATTCAAATTCCTCATATTAGGATTTCAAATTATCAATAAAAGCCACACATTTGCCGATTTAAATAATTTTACAAACACTGTATGGTATTTTGAATTCTTCGCGCCTTCCCTCATTTATTAGTATAAAAGCAAGATACAATTTGGGAAATACCGAAACTATTTAATAGAAAATTATAATTCTCACCCATTAGCCTTTATTAAATTACATTTATATTTTACCATAAATAGCAATAGTTTCACAATATTTGTTATGTACTAGATGTAATTTCCAAATCCTATTCCGATTCAACTAGATCTTTAGCACTCACTTTATACATTTTACTATTTTCTAGATCTTTTACTATTACTGTTTTTTCTAGTGCATCCACTCCTTCTAACCATACACCAGTATTAAAATAATTCACATCTATATTTCCTTCTGTATTCATAAGTATTTCTTCTGCTCTTTTATAATCCATAATATAATTCCTCCTATATTCAACTTATATTACTATGATGCACTCAAATTTAGTTTTATATTCATAATTAACAAATTAATAATAACAAAAAAAATATGGCTACAAATAGATAGCCATACAATATACTTTCACTAATATATAATTTTATGATTTTAACAAATAAATATCTATATTTGATAACCGTCCCTAAATATTATCCCAAAAATTTTCTTGCAATATACTTGGCCATATCTAAATTCATGTCTAAATAATTACCACATTCCACTGGAGATGCGCCTGGAATTTCGCCTTCAAAATCTACAATAAAAGTAAACATATCTTTCATTAAATCTTTTATGTCTTCTGGCTTTAAATCACCATTTAATATTAAATAAAAACCTGTTCTACACCCCATTGGTCCAAAATATATTACATCTTTAGCATATTTTTCATTATTTCTTAGGTATGTAGCACATAAATGTTCAATAGTATGCATTTCTGCTGTATTCATAACTGGTTCGAAATTAGGTCTTGTTATTCTAATATCAAATGTTGTTAAAATTTCAGCCCCTACCTTATCTTTTCTTGAAACATAAACGCCAGGTAATAATTTTAAATGATCTACTTGAAAACTTTCTATTCGTTTCATTAAATTTGACCTCCTTGTTTTTTTATAAGTCTAATCTATAACTAACCCATAACTAATTTATAATCAATCTTTAGGTGCTTAAAATTATAAATTGATTTTTATAATTTAACTTTCTTTTAAATATTCAATCAACAGATTTTTAGAATTTTCAGCAGCTAATAAAACAAATTGACCATAATCCAAATCTGATTCATCATCTCCGCCATCTGAAATAGATCTAATAATGCAAAAATCCACATTATTTACATAGCAAACATGTCCTATACTTCCGCCTTCCATTTCGCAAGCTATTGCATTAAATTTTTCTGCTATATTATTTGCTTCTATTTTATTATTTATAAATTTATCTCCTGTTGCTATAGTGCCTATATAAGTATTATGATGAGTTATTTTATTTGCAATATCTAAAATCTTATAAGAAGTCTCTTTATGACAAGGTATTTCCACTAAATTTATGCCTGATATAAAACCTACAGGGTCACCTACTGGTGATGTATCCATATCATGTTGAAGAACATAATCTGCTATAACTACATCTCCTATTTTAAGGTTTTTACCTATTCCACCAGCAACACCAGTGTTTATTACTAATGAAGGTTTATATTTTAATATCATAGTTTGGGTACATATTGCTGCATTAACTTTTCCAATTCCAGCTACTGCTACAACTACCTCTTTGCCTTCAATTATACCCTTATTATATTTTATATTACTAAAAATTTCAGTTTCCGTATTTTTCATCGTTTCCAACAATAAATTAACTTCTACATCCATAGCTCCTATTATTCCAATCATCCTTAAGCCCTCCAAAATTACCGTATTTTATATTTAATCTTAAAACTATCATAATAAAGAATAAAAGAGCCTGATAAAGACTCTCTTATTCTTTATATTTTTACCATATATTTTTACCATATATTTTTACCATACAATTTTACCACATAATTTTACTAATTAGAAGTATTATCTAAATTAACTAACTACTTCATCAACTTCAAATTGACTATTATAAAGATTAGCATAAAAACCACCCTTAGCTAAAAGTTCTTCATGGCTACCCTGTTCTACTATATCACCATGATCCATAACAAGAATCAAGTCTGCATTCCTAATAGTAGATAATCTATGGGCTATAATAAAGCTAGTTCTATTTTTCATTAAATTATCCATAGCTTTTTGGATCTGAACTTCTGTACGAGTATCTACTGAACTTGTAGCTTCATCCAATATTAAAATTTTAGGATCTTTTAATATTGTACGTGCTATTGTCAACAACTGCTTTTGTCCCTCTGATACATTTGATATTTCTTCATTTAACACCAAACCGTAACCATTAGGTAGCGATCTAACAAAATTATCTACATGGGCTGCTTTTGCTGCATTTATTACTTCTTCATCGGAAGCATCTAATCTTCCATATCTAATATTTTCCATTATAGTGTCATTATATAACCATGTATCCTGAAGAACCATTCCAAACATAGAACGCAAATCTAATCTGGTAAAATCTTTTACATCCTGTCCATCAACTAAAATAGCTCCCTGATTAACATCATAGAATCTCATTAGTAGTTTTACCATTGTAGTTTTACCTGCTCCTGTAGGACCTACTATGGCTATTTTCTGCCCTGGTTTAACTTTTGATGAAAAATCATTTATTATGATATTTTCTTCATTATAACCAAAGTGAACATTTTTAAATTCAACACTTCCTTGAATTTTATCAAGATCAAGTTGTATTGGAGTAGAAGTTTCTTCTATTTCATCATCCTCTTCTAAAAATTCAAAAACTCTTTCTGCCGCAGCAGCTGTTTGTTGAAATATATTTGAGATATTAGCAATTTGCGCTATTGGTTGTGTAAAAGATCTAACATATTGTATAAATGCTTGAATATCTCCAACCTTTATTGTTCCTTTAGCTGCAAAATATCCTCCTAATATACAAACTACCACATAGCCAAGATTTCCAACAAAAGTCATTATTGGCATCATAAGTCCTGATAAAAATTGAGACTTCCATGCTGTATGATAAAGATCATCATTGTATCCATTAAATTTCTCTACACTTTTTTCTTCACCATTAAAAGCTTTCATTACTACATGTCCGCCATACATTTCTTCAACATGTCCGTTTAAGTGTCCTAAATAATCCTGTTGCAATTTAAAATATTTTTGAGAATATTTTACAACTACCATAATTAAACCCATTGATATTGGCAAAATCAAAAGAGTGGCTAAAGCCATTACAACACTAATACTAAACATCATTACAAGTACTCCAATTACCGTAGTAACAGATGTTATTATTTGAGACAAGCTTTGATTCAATGTTTGACTTACAGTATCCACATCATTAGTTATACGAGATAAAACTTCACCATTATTTGTTCCATCAAAATACTTAAGTGGCATTTTATTTATCTTTTCAGATATATTTTTCCTCATCCTATAACTTACTTTCATTGCAACGCCAGACATAATCCAACCTTGAATATAGCCAAATATCGCACTTATTGCATATAATACAACAAGTAAAATCATAATATTTTTAATATATCCAAAATCTATTCCATTACCAGTACCTGTTATTTTTCCAACAATTCCTTCAAATATTTTAGTAGTTGCGTTTCCTAAAATTTTAGGTCCTACAATACTAAAAACAGAACTTGCAATAGCAAACACAAAAACAACTATAATAGATAATTTAAATTCACCTAAATACTTTAAAAGTTTTTTCATGGTTTTTTTGAAATTTTTAGGTTTTTCTACTTTTCCCATAGGGCCATGTCCTGGACCTCCTCCTGGACCGCCTCTACGTTTATTATTTTCACTCATGCTAATTCCTCCTTTGAAAGCTGAGACAAAGCAATCTCTTTATAAGTACTACAATTTTCCATAAGTTCTTCATGAGTCCCTATTCCAACTTGTCTTCCTTCTTCAAGTACAATAATTTGATCAGCATTTTTTATTGTAGAAATTCTTTGCGCAACTATAAGAATTGTAGTATCACTTAAATTTTCTCTAAGAGATCTTCTTAACGCAGCATCTGTTTTAAAATCTATTGCCGAAAAACTATCATCAAATATTAAAACTTTTGCTCCCTTAACAATAGCACGTGCTATAGAAAGTCTTTGTTTTTGTCCACCTGAAATATTAGACGCACCTTGGGATATATCAGAATTCAGTTTTTCCTCTTTTTCATTAATAAATTCCATAGCTTGTGCTATTTCAGCAGCTTTTAAAACTTCTTCTCCTGTTGCATTTTCGCTACCATATTTTAAATTTGATTCTATAGTTCCAGAAAACAATGAACTTTTTTGAGGTACATATCCTAAATTATCTCTTAAATCATATAAACTAAGATCTTTTATATTTACTCCATCCAAAAGTATTTCTCCAGCTGTTGCATCGTAAAATCTAGGGATTAAATTTATTAAAGTCGTTTTACCAGAACCTGTTGCGCCAATAAATGCAGTAGTTTTACCAGGAAGTGCTTTGAAATCTATATTCTCTATTGTGCATTTTTCAGCTCCAGGGTATTTGAAACAAACATTATTAAATTCTATTAATCCTTCCACAACTTCTTTTAATTTTTTAGGATTTTTAGTTTCTGTTATAGATGGCTCCATCTTTAAAACTTCATCTATACGAATGGCTGAAACTGAAGCTCTAGGTACAAATATAAAAATCATAGAGAGCATTAAGAATGCCATAATAATTTGAATTGCATATTGCATAAATGCCATCATATCTCCAACTTGCATAGCGGATTGGTCAATTTGCTTTGCACCTACCCAAACAATTAGAAGTGTTACTCCATTCATAATAAGCATCATAAATGGCATCATACCAACCATAACTCTACTTACAAATAAATTGGTACTTGTGAGATCCTTATTAACTTTATCAAATCGATCTTCTTCAAATTTTTGAGTGTTAAACGCTCTTATAACCATCATTCCGGATAGATTTTCACGACTAACTAAGTTAATCTTATCTACAAGTTTTTGGATTAATTTAAATTTTGGTATAGCTATAGAAAATACAGTACTTATAAATCCTAGCAAAATAACTACTGCAAGAGCTATTATCCAAGACATAGATACACTTTCATTAAGCGCTTTTATTACTCCACCAATACCTAAAATAGGAGCATAAAATGCAAATCTCATAATAAGTACAATCGTAGTTTGAATTTGAGTAATATCATTGGTAGTTCTGGTTATAAGTGAGGCTGTTGAAAATTTGTCAAATTCTATTGTTGAGAAATTTTGAACCTTAGTAAACACACCTCTTCTTAAATTCTTAGCCAATCCAGCAGCTGTTTTAGCTCCTAAGAAACCAACAAAAATACTACAAGCTCCACTTAAAAGTGAAAGCAAAATCATAAAAAATCCTATTTTAAGAATATAATTGCTTTGAATTTTGTCACTATCCATACCAATAGCTTCATATTCAGCTTTTACTAATACAGTAGAAGCTTGATTTATGGTACTTTCATCTAATTTATCAAGTTGTTCCTCAACTTGCTCTGTCATCATTTTTAATTGCTCATCAG
The DNA here is from genome assembly GCA_041821285.1 of Clostridiaceae bacterium. Taxonomy (GTDB): domain Bacteria; phylum Bacillota; class Clostridia; order Clostridiales; family Clostridiaceae; genus JAJBWD01. The sequence goes on along the minus strand of JBGUER010000114.1, from coordinate 3,624 downwards.
GCATATTAGCAATGACTTGAAAAACATCCATTCCCTCAGGTATTTCCATTCCATTTAATGAAGTTTTACCATCACTTCCTGTAGTAGTCATCTTTTCTATACCTGATATTGTCATAAAACCTTTTCCCATAATAGTATTTAGCTTATCTTCTTCTTCATTAATATCCTTTAATATATAAACAGGTTCTTCCTCTAATATTTTATATTTATCTTTATACTTTTCATATTCACTACTTGCGTCATCAACTAAAGTATATTTTCCCAATACAAACTCTTCATCATCAGAAGACATAAATATCCTCATATCATTTAATTGACTTTCTCGTATAACTTCTGGCACCGCATTCTCCACTCCACCTTGCTGTATACCAACATTTACTATATTAGACATATAGTCTGGCAAAGTAAGATCTGACATTGCTTGAACAAATAACAATAAAAACGACGCAATAATCAATCCAATAAATGGTTTTAAATGTTTCATCAACTTAAGCATTTCTCTACTCCTTTAAATTAATTTATATTATAATTCTTCTAAAATATTTTTTAAAGCTTCCAAGCCATTGATTATTTTATCAATTTCTCCAGGGTCAGCTTCGCCCAATTTTGTTTCAAAATTTGTTTCCATTTTATCAAAATTTGTTTTAACTATACCTTTAAATTCTGATGTAACTCTAACAAATACTACTCTTTTATCTTCTTTACTTCTTTCTCTTACCACATACCCTAATTTTTCCATTCTATCAATCATTCCTGATATTGTACTATTTGATAATGCAGTTTTTTCACTTAAATCACTTATTTTAACATCTTCATTGTGTTGGAGAATACCCATAATCATTCCTTGAGCACCGGTCAACTTCAAATCCTTAAAATTTCCTTTTATTTTGTGTTTTCCCGTGCAAATTATTTGTTTTAATAATTTCACTATAACTATGCTTTTACTTTTATTCTCTGACATTTATTTATCACCTTCTCGCTAAAAAAAAATATTTCGCATACGAATATTTCGTATGCGAAATAATTTTACTACTAAATTTATCTTTTGTCAAAATAAAATATTAAAGTTTTATGTGATTTTGCGGTTTATCTACAAAATATCCTTGTGCATATTCTATTTCTAATTTTTCTAGCGTTTTTAAAATTTCTTCACTCTCAACATATTCAGCTACAACCTTCAAATTAAAAGCTTTTGCCATATTAACTATTGACTTCACAAGATAATAATTTTCTTCATTATCATTAATATCCTTAATAAATGATCCATCTATCTTTAAATAATCTGCAGATATTTTTTTCAAATAATATATTGCAGAAAATCCTGTTCCAAAATCATCTATTGAGATTTTAAATCCAAGTTTTCTATATTCTTCAATCATATTTTTAAATATTTCTATATCATTTGAATCTTGTGTTTCCGTTATTTCAAATATAATGCTTTCATGTTTAATTTTATAACTATCTATAATTTCCACTGCTGTTTTTAAATAATTACTGTTATTTAAAACTTTTACAGATAAATTAAATGAAAAAACTATTTCATCTTCTATATCTATTTCCCTTTTATACTTTAACGCCTTATCTAGAATAATCAAATCAATTCTATCAATAAAATTATATTCTTCAGCTATTAAAATATATGGGTAAGGAGCAAGAAATTTTTCTTCATCCTTTATTCTCATAAGCACTTCATATTTCTTTATTTGTTTTTGTTTTATATCCAAAATAGGCTGATAAAAAGGAATTAACCTATCTTCTTTTATGGCTTTTCTCAAATAAATTAATTTATTTTCGTTAATAGAAGATTTTTTAACAATATCATTATAACTAAAATATACATATTTTTCATTTCCAAAATTCATCTTATCTATAGCTTCTTGTGTTCTACTTAAACTCGCCCTAAAATTCAATATCTGTTTGTTATTATATTTAATTAAAGAAAAAATTGGAGTAACATTTAATGTATCTTCACTAAAAAAATATTCATTATTTTTAAATTTATTAAGAATATCATTTACTAATATTTCTACTCTTTTACTATCTTCATTATCAATTAGTACCAGAAATTCGTCATACTTTGTATGATAAATATTATCTTTGCAATCAAAAAAATCAATTAGAATTTTAGAATATTTTCTAACAACTTCATCAGTAACTTCATTGCCTAAATTATTTTTCACCTTTTGTATATTGTCTAATCTAACATATAAAATATTTTTCCATTCGCAATTAATGTATTTCATACTAATATCATTAAACAACTTATATTTAGTACCTAACTTACTAATTTTATCTCTGAAATAATATTTTCCAATTAACGCGTTTATTATTAATATTATTATTAAAGCTATGACAATACCTATTGCACTAAAAAACACCAAACTACTTCTTATCATTGTATTCAATTTTGCTTTTTCTGGAACATATATTAATTTCCAGCTATCACCTACATAAAAAGAATAATTTTCGTCCTTTTTGTTATTATATATACTATCTATAAATGCAAACTTATTATTTATAACAGTTTTCCCATCAGCAGTAAATATGTATGATTTATATAAATTAGATTTACTAATAAATTCTTCATAATCTATTATCTCTTGAAAAAATATATCGCATGCCAATACACCAATAAGTCTATCATTATTAAAAACAGGAGCACTAATGGTAAAACAATAATTATTACTATTTATATCTTCATATACATCGCTTGTATACACATTATTTAGTTTTACAGCTTTTATATACCAATCCCTTTTCCTTAAATCAACCTCTTTATTATACATATTAAATATACCTGAAGCGTCCATTCCCAAGCCACTAGAACTATCAACAAAATACATAGAATCTATTATATTATTTCCATTATTGCCAGTTTCAAATATGCCTTTTATTAATTCCATTTTGCTTGAATTAATATCTTCTATTCCATCTTCAATCATATACCCAATTATTTCACTTGTTGTTTCTATTAAAATTTCATCATTATTAAATTCTTTATTTAATATTAACGCATATGTATTAGCGTCATTTTTTATATCTTTTTCAACATCATTATATAATTTTGTTTTGTATTTTCCATACATTAAATACATAATAATAAACATTATAATACTGACAACAATAAATGTAATTATTTTATTTAAAACTTTTTTATTCATAATTTCCCTCATAGCAATACGGTTTGATTTTAAACGATTATTTCCTATTTACTCATATTATTCTATCAGTTTTTCATACATTTTGTCAACTTATGTAAACTAATATAATCTAATAAAGCCTACAACAAATTTGTTCAAATTGACTTATTAGTCAATAAACATAATTAAAATTGACCACCTAGTTCAATAAGCTAACCAAATGGTCAATTAATCTATTTTACAAAAAATTTAAACTTTTATCTTATAAACAAATAATTATATTTGATAACCGTCCCTAATCCCAAATACCCCAAACCTCTGGTTTATAGCCAACTGTAGCTTCCTTTCCATTTCTTACTATCGGAGTTTTATATAATTTGTAATTATTTAATAGTATATCCAGTTTTATTTCTTTACTTCTTACTTGCCCCATATTTGATTTTTTATAATCAGCTGAATTTACATTTATTAAATCCTTAATACC
>JBGUER010000113.1:0-10145 GCA_041821285.1 Clostridiaceae bacterium | reverse complement strand
CCATCTCATATTTCACTATTTCTTTTACTTTTTCTAATTCATCTTTATAAACATTTAATATAAGTTCATCGTGAACTTGAAGGATTAAAGTGGATTTTAGTGATTCTTCATTTAATCTATTATAAACATTTATCATAGCTATTTTTATAATATCCGCTGCACTTCCTTGAATAGGAGTGTTCATAGCAAGTCTTTCTCCTAATGCCTTTACTATTTTATTACTACTATTTATCTCTGGAATATATCTTCTTCTTTTTAAAATAGTAGTTACATATCCATCTTCTTTTGTCTTATTTATTACTTCATCTAAATATATTTTTACTTTTGGATACCTTTCAAAATAAGTATCAATATATAATTTAGCTTCTTTTTTAGAAATTTTTAAGTCTTTTGCTAAACTAAAATCACCTATCCCATATACTATTCCAAAGTTTACTGCCTTTGCTCTACCTCTTAAAAGTGGAGTTACTTCATCTATTTCAACATTAAAAACTTCAGAAGCAGTTTTTGTATGAATATCATCATGCTCATTAAATGCAGTTATAAAATTATCATCTTTAGCTATATGGGCTAAAACTCTAAGTTCTATCTGAGAATAATCCGCTGACAATAAAACACAATTTTCATTATCTGGTATAAACACTTTTCTAATCGCTCTTCCCATTTCATATTTGATAGGAATATTTTGAAGATTAGGTTCTGTTGATGACAATCTTCCTGTAGTTGTTTTAGCTTGATTAAAATTAGTATGAATTTTCCCATCTTCTGCTATAACCGTTCTTAATCCTTCTACATAAGTTGAATAAAGCTTTGTAAGCTGCCTATAATATATTATTTTTTCTATTATAGGATGTTTATCTAAAAGTTTATCTAAAACTTCAGCATTTGTTGACGCACCAGTTTTAGTTTTCTTTATAACTGGAAGATCTAATTTTTCAAATAATATAACACTAAGTTGTTTTGGAGAACTTATATTAAATTCCTCTCCTGCTATTTCATATATGATTTTTTTATTTTTTTCTATATCTTCTCTAAATTTAACTGATAATCTATCTAATTCTTCTTTATTTATATTAAATCCTAATCCTTCCATTGATGACAAAACTTTAACTAAAGGCATCTCTACGTTGTAAAATAAATTCTTCAATTCCATTTTATCTAAATTTTCTTTAAGATTTAAATATAACTCTTTTAAATAATATGTTTCAGCAGCAATAATATTTTCATTTCCTTCTAAATCTATAAATAAATTCTGTTCTATTAAATCTTTTAAATTATAATTTGTTCTAGAAGGATCTATTAAATACGCAGCTATCATTGTATCAAAAGTTTGATTTTTAATATTTATTTCTATTTTTTTCATTATACTAATGAATTTCTTCAAATCATGAACTACTATATTTATATCTTTATTTTCAAATATGTTTTTTAATATATTAATAAATCTTTCTTGATTTTCCTGAATCATTTCATTTACATTTATCAAATACACATTATCTTTTATATTTAAATATAAATTTTCTTCATCATAATTAAAATATAAAATGTCTTCTATATCCTTATTTATATTCTCCAAATCCTCTAAACTTTCCACTTTTTTAAATTCAACCTGTTTTTTATCCATAATTTTTTCTTCAGCAGGTAATTTATCTAAAAGTCTTTTGAACTGAAGTCTAAAAAATAATTTTCTTAAACCTTCTACGTCATATTTATCATTAGATCTAATATCTTCAAGGTCAATATCCACTGGAACGTCACAAACTATAGTAGCAAGTTTTTTACTAAATATTGCCTGTTCCCTATATTCTAATAAATTTTCTTTTAATTTTTTACCTTTTAAATTTTCTATATTGTCCAAAACATTTTCTACACTTTTATATTCTTTTATCAAATTAAAAGCAGTCTTTTCTCCTATTCCAGGAACGCCTGGGATATTGTCTGACTTGTCTCCCATAAGACCTTTTACATCAATGAATTCCTTTGGTGTTACTCCAAATTCTTCAATCATTCTTTCTTCATTATATATTTCTATTTCACTTATTCCTTTTTTTGTTATTATTACATTTACATCCTTTTCTGCAAGCTGAAGCGCATCCTTATCTCCTGTAACTATAAAAACTTCTATTCCCTTATTACTAGCATATTTAGATAAAGTTCCTATTATGTCATCTGCTTCAAATCCATCTATTTCAAATATATTTATTGACATCATAGTAAGCATATCTTTTAGTATTGGAAATTGCTCATAAAGCTCTGGTGGCATTTTTTTTCTTCCAGCTTTATACGCATCATATTCTTTATGCCTAAATGTAGGCGCTTTTCTATCAAAAGTACAAACTATAGAGTCTGGTTTAAAATCGTCTTTTATTTTAAATAACATATTTGAAAACCCTAATATTGCATTTGTATTTATACCTTCACTATTAGTTAAAACACGTATTGCATAATACGCTCTATTCATAAGACTGTTTCCGTCTAATATAACTATTCTTTCTTTTTTCATATTGCTATGTACCTCCGAATATTTTATATATCTTATATTCTACACATATTTATAAAATAAATCACTTGTTTTATAAAATAAGTGTTATTTAAGTCCATAATTTTACTTTTTATGTATTTGCACAAATAAAAAATAAAAGCACAATAAATTTATGCTTTCATTTTTCTATCTCACTATTTTACTTCTTCTTTCCATTAAAACTACATCAAGCCATTCTTCATCTTTCATTTTAGCTACTTTTTCTCCAAAAACTTTACTAAGCCGTCCCCAAACTTTTTACCCATTCTATACATAGGTCCATCCATGTAGCTACATGATTATTTACTTCTCCTGTCTCCTGTGTTGCAAGAGATAGTCCATGTCCACCCTTTGGATATATGTGTAATTCAAAAGGGATATCTTGGCTTCTAAGGGCTTTAGCGAAGAGTATAGTATTTTCTACCGGAACTGTACTATCTTCGAATGTATGCCAAATAAAAGTTTCTGGCGTATCAAAGCTTACTTGTTTTTCCAATGATAATTCATCCATTACTTCAACGCATGCTTTATCGCCTACTAAATTTGTAAATGAACCTTTATGTGCAAACTCACCAGATGTTATTACTGGGTAACATAATATAAGTCCATTAGGTTTATTCATGCCTTTTTCAAATTTTAAACTATCTCTTATATAATCTTTATTCCAAAGAGTTCCTAAACTTGCTGCCAAGTGACCACCTGCGGAAAAACCACATACCACTATTTTATCTTTATCAATATTATATTTATCAGCGTTTTCTCTTATTAAACAAACTGCTCTTGACACATCGTAAAGTGGCTGCGGATGTTTTTTAGGTGCAACACTATAATATAGAACAAAAGCATGAAAACCAGCAGCATTGAATTTCAAAGCTATCTGTTCCGCTTCTCTTTCTGAAGTAAAGCTATAGCCTCCCCCAGGACATATTAAAATAGCAGGTCTTATTTTATCTCCAGCTAATACATATGTATCCATTGTAGGTCTTACACCTTCAATATTTTTATCAATTTTTTCAAAGCCTTCCCATATATCAATAGTTCTGCAAATCATAATATCACTCCAAACGTCTTTAATATTGCTTTTATTTTAATAAACAGTTAGCGTTATTTTTCTTCTAGTATTTTTATATTTTGAATATAATCAATATTTATTAAATCTACTTTTCCATTTTTTTCAACTCTAATCCAATTATCCACGACTTCAACTATTCTAACTTTTTGATAGGCTGTTCCAAAAGAACCTTGGGATATAGTGCATAAATAACCTACATAATTTTTTATTAATTCATTTGACATTTTTCTCTCTCCCTTTTCTCTTTTTAATTTTTTTGCTATTATTATATTTCTTTTTCTAGCTGAAATTACACCTAAAAAAACTATAAATAGCGGTAACCACATAGATACCCATAATGCAGGATTCAAATTAATGTCCCCTTTCTTGTTTTATATTCTTTTTAAAAAATAATGATACAATATAGAATATTGTATCATTTAGATATTACTCTCTCAATAATTTTTTTGATTTATTTTTATTCTTGAATTTGCATATACTGTTCTAGAATTTCAGGATCTACAAGAGCAGAAACTTCTTTTAAAAGATTATTTTGTTCTTCTGCAGTCATTGTCGTTATACTATCTATTATTTCATTCTTTGATTCAGTAGTTATTGTACCTTTTGATAAATCTTCAATTGTATTTTTGCTAATATTATTATTGGAATGTTTTTCTATAGCGTTAGCAATCTCGGTTCTTGTTTCGTCCTGTATTCTGTCATCTTCCACTGCCATATCTATTCCAGTGGATACGGCGTTTGCAACTGCCTCAGTAGGCATTTCAAAAGAAATATTCAAAGAATTTTTTTCTAGAGAAATATTATTAATACATATGTATTCTGAATATTCAAGGTTAGCTATTTCTGAACTATTAATAACGTATTGTCCATCTTCGTTAAGCATATCAGATATTTCAGGATTTATTTTGTTTAAAATAGAGAATGTTTTTTCAGTTGATAAAGGAATTCTCCCTAAATAGAATTTAGTAGGCGTTATTAGTAATTCATCATCTAAACTGGATATTGTAACAACTCCTCTAAAACCTACTTTAAAAATATTATATTTAATATTAATATATAGATTAGCTTTATTATCTTTAATGTCTAAAGCAACACCAGTAACATAATCTAACGCTTCATTTTCAGTTTGAATTAGATTTTCTTTTATTACATTTGTAAGCTCATCATCAGTGAAAGAAATATTACCATTGAAATTAAAGACATCTTCGCTGATTTTTTCATATAAGTCAATAGAAGTATACTGAAAATTCAATTTTTGTGTAGGTCTTACTAATAATATAATTGTAACAGTTATAAATAGAATAAATAAAACAAGCGTAATCAAAACTATTTTAAATTTTTTTTTCATTGTATAATTCTCCTATGAAAGAGTGTAATATATACTATTGTAGTATATATTACACTCTTATTTTTCTTAAAACTCATCTTCTAATACTATTGTTGATTACTCATTGAAGTCACAATTATTTTTACTGTAGCTGTAGCTAATTGTCCACTGCTATCTATAATAGTATATGTAAAAGAATCAATTTCTCCCACATAAATACTTTCTGGACTATATTGGATTTTATTATTAACTACTTCAACCTTATAATAAGGAGCATCTACAGAACTAATAGTCAAAATATCCCCATCCGCATCAGTATCATTAGCTAGTACATCTAACAAGTTATTAAAACTATACTCCTCAACATAAAACTCGTCATCCACTGCAACTGGTACATGATTTGCAGGATTTACTGTTATATTTATTGTAGCTTTTGAAGTTTCTCCATTACCATCACTTATCGTATAAGTAATAGTATCTTGTCCATTAAAACTTGTATTTGGTGTATAGATAATTTTTTTATCTACTATTGAAATAGTTGAATTTTCACTAGTTCCAACACTTTTAATAGTTAATTTATCTTCATCTACATCAGTATCATTATCTAATACATCAAATTCATTATCTAGACTATCTTCATCTACTACATATTGATCTGCCTCAGCCACTGGTGCATCATTTGAAGGATTTACTGTTATTGTTATCAATCCTATTGAAGTACCTTCATTTGCATCTTCAACTGTGTAAGACATATACTCTGTCCCATTGAAATTAACATTTGGCGTATATAATATTATTTTATCTCCATTTGTATTGTATGACATTGTTGCTGTTCCATTTTTAGGATTTGAAATGCTTTTTATTGTAATACTATCTCCTTCAATGTCACTGTCATTACTTAATACATCGAATTTATTATCACTACTATCCTCATCCACTTCGTACTGCTCATCATTTACTATTGGATTATCATTTATAGATACAACATTTATAGTTACTCTTGCCGTTGCAGTTTCTCCATTTCTATCCTTTATAGTATACGTAATAATATCTTGTCCATAAAAATCTAGATTTGGATTATATACTATTTGGTCATATTCAATTGTAGCTATTCCATTTTGACCTTGTCCAATGCTTTCAATTGTAATATTGTCATCATCAACATCAATATCATTAGGTAATACACGCAATGTATTGCTTGGCGTATTCTTAGTATCTTCCCAAACTGTAAACTCGTCATCATTAGCTATCGGTGCGTCATTTACATTTTCAACAGTTATATTTATTTTTCCACTTGAATAAGCTCCAAGTCCATCACTTATTGAATAATATAAAGTGTCATGTCCATAAAAATCTTTCCTTGGAGTATATACTATTTTATTATCTTCAATATATATACTTGCGTTCTTTGGTATCCATGACGACCAACCTCTATATTCAACATTACTTATTGTTAGTTCATTCCCATCAGCATCAGTATCATTAGCTAATACATCTAATGTTATAGCAACGCTATCTTCTGCCACAACAAACACATCATTCTCTGCCTTTGGTTCATTGTTAGGACCAACAACTGTTATATACACTTTAGCCGTTGCTGTTGCACCACCTAAATCCTCTATTTTATATTCAATAATCTCTTCTCCTGCAAACCCTTCATTAGGTATATAACAAATATACGGGGAATTAGTATTGGGATTTTCCGGAATATACGCTGTTCCATTTATAGGATTCCCCACTTCAATTATTGAAAGGAAACTATCACTTCCATCCACACTATAGTCATTACTCAATATATCGTAATAGTGATGTTCACCGTCTTCACCCACTTTAAATTCATCATCTACAGCAACTGGCGGATCAAACGTATTCTCAACGCTTAGATACACATATGAACTTGCTTTACCTCCATTACCATCAGACACTGTATAATAAATTTCATCATAGCTTTCATTATAATTTTCTTTAGCTTTAACCTCAATTTGATTATCAACTATTCTTAATATTTCATAATCAGCGTCACTATGAATTTCTTCGAGAATCAATTCATCTAGTTCCTCATCACTAGCATTGCTTAAAACATCAAATCGATGAATCCCAGTGTCTTCATAAATTTTATAGTGTTCGCTCTTAAGTATAGGGTTATCATTTTTAGAATTTACAGTTACATTTATTGTAGCTGTTGAAGTTTCTCCATTACCATCATTGATTGTATAGTTAATGGAATCTTGTCCATTAAACTCCCCATTTGAATCATATACTACTTTGTTACCTTCAACTCTAGCCTTTCCATTTCTATCTTCTATTCTTTCTATTGTAAGATTATCTCCATCTATATCTTTGTCATTCTTTAATACGTCAAAAGAACAATCCCCACTATCCTCATCTACTACAAACTGGTCATTTACAGCTGTTGGTACATCATTTACAGAGTTTACAGTTATATTGACTTTAGCTACTGCAGTTTCTCCATGACCATCATTTACTGTATATGAAATATTATCTTGTCCGTTGAAATTTTTATTTGGAGTATATACTATTTTGTTATTTTCTATTTTAACTATACCATGCTCACTTTCTTCAATACTTTCTATTACCAGTTTATCTCCATCTAGCTCTATATCGTTGTTTATTACATCAATTATATTGCAAACACTATCTTCCTCTACTATTCCCTGGTCCTCTATAGCTTTTGGAGCATCATTAACAGAGTCTACAATTATTTTAACCTTCATATGAACGGTTCTTTCATTGCTAATATTTTTATAATATAAACTAAATGAATCTTCTCCATTGAAATTTTCATCTGGAGAATAGTAAAATATATCATTATATTCATCTTGCAAATTGTTAACTTTTAAATCCCCATTTTCAACATCGTCCATAATTTCAAGAACTTGACCTTGTACAGGTATTTCTATTCCCTGCTCTTCCTTTGTTTCTATAGTCTTTTCAGTAATTCCATCTCTAGAAATAACTCCTATAGTAATGACTCCTGTCGCTTTTAACTCATCTTCACTGCTATCCTTTATTGTGTATGTAAATCTATCTACACCAGTCTTTTTATAATCAGGAGTATAGTATAGTTTATTATCTTTTATCTCTATTGAACCTAAATTTTCTTGATCTTCATAGTTATTGACACTTTCTATATATAGCTTATCTCCATCAGCATCTATATCATTTTCTAATGGGTCTATCATTATAACTTCATCATTGAAAGCTTCAACTTTGTCTTCATTTGCCTCAGGCAAGTCGGTCTCAGGGCTTATACTTACTATTGCAGAAGTTGCTGCAGTTCTATCCATAGAATCCTTTACTGTATAAGTAAAACTTCCTTCCCCATTAAATTCTTTCTCTGGTATAAAAAAATACTCACCATCAACTTTCTTTATAATTCCGTTTTTTACATTTGTGAAGTCTACAAATTCTAAAACACCAGCTGCGCCTGATGTATCATTATCTATTATGGATTCAATTTTTAAACTAGTATCCTCTCTACACGAAATAATATCATTTTTAGCTATTAAGGGGTCTGGTTCAGTAATGTTTACAATAACCTTGACTTTGTATTTAGTAGAATTCTCTTTTGATTCATAATTAAATTCATCAGTACCAAATACGTTTTCATTTGGAGTATAAATTATACTCAAATTTCCTTCAGCATCCTCATTTATAGATACTTTACCCTTTTCTGTTGTTTTCTTATTAATAAATAAGTTCTTCTGTTTTTCTGGTTTTATTATTACTTCTTCATTACACTTTGTGTTTACTGCCTTTTGACTTTCCTCAGTTGTAACACTACTTTTTTTACAGCCAGAAAGCATAAAACAAATAAATATACTGAAAACTACTGCCATAAAAATACTTTTGATTTTGATTTTAATCCTTATCACCCTCTTTGGTAAAAATCTTTCAAAAAAATAAAATACAATATAAATAGTAAGTAAATACCTATTATTTATATTGTATTTCTTTATTACAAATTTGTCATTATACTAAAGTATAGGATTTAGCATTTTTCTGTTCATCAATATATCCTAGCTTTATTGCATATGAAATTGCTTGGGCTCTATTCTCTGCTTGTAATATATTAATTACCCTAGCCATATGATACTTTACCGTTCCCTCAGTAATAGCTAATAATTTCCCTATTTCGTTATAATTTAATCCTTTAATTATTAGCTTTAATATATCAATTTGTTGTTTACTAAGTTTGTTATCATATTTTTTAGCAAACTTACTATTTTTCCCTTTTAAATAATCCATATAAATTTCTTTTGTAGTTTCATTTTCTATAAACATTTCCCTATCCACCGCAATTTTATTAATTGCATCAATTATTTCACTAGAATTAGAACTTTTCAGAAAGTAACCTGATGCACCAAATTTTATTGATCGGTAAATATTTTTTTCATCTTCACTTGTTGTTAACATTATTATTTTTATATCAGAATTCAATTCTTTGATTTGTTTTAAAGTATCAATTCCATCTACTTCATTCATAAAAATATCCATCAAAATAATATCAGGATTCAATTCATTTATCTTTTTTATTACTTCTAATCCATTATTAAAACAACCTACTATGTTTATCTTATTTATTTCAAGCATATATTTCAAACCCTCTACAAATAAAATATGATCATCTACCAACATGATTTTCATTTCTGAAAGCTTTTTCTGCATCTTTTACCCCTCAATTTCTATTTCAATTTTAAACCCCTTATCATCTGAAGAAAATTTTATCTTTCCTTCTAGTTCTTTCACTCTAGATTCCATAAATTTCAATCCGTAATGTTCCTCCTTCATCTTATTCATATCTAATTTTATTCCAATTCCATCATCCTTCACAATAACCTTAATTCTGTTATCTTTTTTTTCAATATTTACCCACACATTAGCTGCCTGTGAATGTTTAATCACATTTGTCAGTGCTTCTTTTACAATACACTTTATATTCATCTTTGTATTTTCTGAAATATCTTGAAATTCTCCATGTATTTCTAAGCTTGGACAAATGATTGTTTTTGATTTAAAGCTTTTTATTTCCACATAAAGCTCTTCCTCAAATTCATTGTAAGTGCTTGATTGTAAACTTATAACTTTTATAAGTTTTCTTATCTCTTTATGAACATCTTGAGATGCGTTTATAACCTTATCTATCTTGTTTATGTCAAAATCAATATTTGAATTAATCATTTCTTGTTTTATCCCTTGAGACT
>JBGUER010000112.1:0-10241 GCA_041821285.1 Clostridiaceae bacterium | reverse complement strand
ATTTATTATTTGTTTTAAAACAGAAATATTATTTTTATCTCTTTCTATTTCCATGTATTCATGCACTTTAGCTGATATGAAATCTGATATTTGATTTAAAAACGCAAGATGCGTGTCTAATTTTTTAAGAAGTACTTCCTTTTGATTATCATCGCTACAAACCAGTCCTATAACTCCTATAATTTCCTCATCTAGCTTTATTGGAGAGCTTAATTCTAATTTTTCCAAACAATTCCCTTGGTTGATACATTTTTTACACAAAGAATGTTCTCCAGGATTTTTTATAATTCGTATTTTCCCAGTTTCTATTACATTTTTGTAAATATAGCCTTCTGCTAAAATATTTTGATTTATTTTATTTTTAAACATTCCAGTGCCCGCTATTCTATTAAGCTTTGAATCCACTATTTCTACATCAACAGATAATACACTAGCTAAAATATTGGCATATTTAATTACATCGTCCTGTATTGATTTTAATTCAAACCCCATATTATCATCACCTTTTCTTAAATAATTTTAACATATATTGTATTTGCATTCAATATTTAAAAACATCATTACCCTTCAAATTTCCTTCACATTTCAACACTATACTTACATCATAACATCAAACAAAAACAAAAATAAAAAATATATTGGAGGAATAAAAAATGAAAAAATTTCAAATTATAGGATTAACTTTAGTATTAACTTTGGGAACTACTGCAGCAGTATTTGCAAATAACTATTCATCTACAAATGGAGAAGGAAATTCTTTGGGCAGAGGAATGAAAGGTACTTTCTCCGGTATTTCAACTTACATTCAAGATAAATTAGGTTTAACTGATGATGAAATAGCCGATATGGGTAATGAACGTGGTGCACTTGATGATTACCTTATAGAACAAGGATATACTCAAGATGAAATAGAAGCCTTAGAAGATGAAGCTAAAACAGCTAAAATCGATGAAGCTTTAACTAACGGTGACATAACAGAAGACCAAGCTACTGAAATAAAAGAACATATTGCAAATGATGTAGCTTACGAACGTGAAGGTTTTGGTGAAATGGGTGCTAATGGAAATCAAAACATGGGTCCTAATAACGGTTCTAATGGAATGGGATACTCTATAATGGCAAATACCGAAACTTATCTTCAAGAAGAATTAGGATTAACTGATGATGAAATAGCTGAAATTGGTACAGATAGAGGCGCTTTACATGAATATCTTTTAAATAATGGATATACAGAAGAAGATATCCAAACTTTAATGGAGCAAGCTAAAACAGCTAGTATAGATGAAGCTATAGCTAATGGCGATATAACAGAAGACCAAGCTGCTGAAATAAAAGATAATATAGCTAATGGTGTTCAAGGTGGAAAAGGTCAGATTGCTTCAAATGGCAGAGGAAGAAATATGAATAATAACTGTGCCCCTTATGAAACAACTGCTGAATAATCTTAAAAATTAAATATAAAATTTTAATAAAAGTAGGAATCAATGGATTCTTACTTTTATTTTTTTGCAATAGTTTTTAATTATTTGTATAATTCTAAATTATATTTCACAAACTACTTATATATATTTAGAATTTCTAAAATAAAAAAATATTGGAGGAGTATGGATGAAAAAAAATTATATTATAGGTTTAACTTTAGCTTTAACTATAACATCAAGTTCTGCTGTATTTGCAAATAGTTATAAAACAGATTCCAACCCAACAAATGGTTCTTCAAATCGTATCCAGATTAATTATTCTCAAATTAATAAACCTAGAAATGAAAATTTAGAAAAGAAAAAAATTATAGAACATTCAAATGTTTTAGAATATATTCAAACTAAGCTTAAATTAACAGATGATCAAATGGTTGAAATTGGAAGTAACAAAGGAGATCTTCATAAATATCTTTTGAAAAACGGATATACAGAAGAAGATATTACTGAACTAATTAAAGAAGCTAAATTACATTGTATTGATGAAGCTTTAGAAAACAAAGAAATAACTGAAGAGGAAGCTACTAAAATAAAAGAAAGAATAACTAACGGCAAAAGAAAAAATCAACATTAAACAAATTAAATTTCCTTATCACTAAGTCAATATAGATAACATAAAATTTTATCTATATTGACTTCTTTTTTTATTATATTTTCATATTTATGTAGATATATATTTTGTTTCTTTGGCAAACCAGTTTGTTAACATTTAAACATTTTAATGTCATAATTTTAGATGTCTTCTATACAAGCAAATAGTAGGTATTTAAATTATGCATCAGTTTATAGCCCCATATTATCAATTTTAAAGCTTTTATCGTAGATAAAAATATTGCTTAAAAGTTTAATTAGATATAAAATAGATATATTGAATTGATAAAAATTTAACTAACGAGGTGCACAGATGATAAAATTAATGAGAACTCCATCAAGATACGTTCAAGGACCCAATTCTTTAACTAATATTAAAGAACATACCAATAATTTAGGAAAATCTTTTCTTGTAATATCAAGTAAAACTGCTATGAAACACACAAAAGATGCAATAGTTGAAAGCTTCAAAGATAGCGATTCTACTATACAATTTGAATTATTCAATGGTCAATGCAGTAATAGTGAAATAAAAAGAATAAGAGAAATAATTACAACTAATAAAATTGAAGTTATAGTTGGTGTTGGTGGTGGTAGAACTTTAGACACTGCTAAAGCTGTAGCTTATTATGAAAATATACCAGTAGTTATTTGCCCAACAGTTGCAGCTACTGACGCTCCATGCACTGCTCTGTCTGTTGTTTATAACGATGAAGGTAATTTTGAAAACTATCTTTTCTATCCAACAAATCCTAATGTGGTAATAGTTGATACCGCTATTATTGCAGCTGCACCTATTAGATTTTTAGTTGCAGGAATGGGTGACGCTCTTGGAACATTCTTCGAAGCCAGAACATGTTACAGAGCTAAAGCTGATAATTTAGTAGCTGGAAAAGTTTCAGAAGCTGGATATGCTATTGCAAAACTTTGCTATGAGACACTTTTAAGCGATGGTTTTAAAGCTAAAGCTACTGTTGAAGCTGGTGCTATAACTGAAGCTGTTGAAAGAGCTATTGAAGCTACAACTTATCTAAGTGGTGTTGGAGCAGAAAACGGTGGTTTATCTACTGCACATTCAGTATATAATGGATTTACAATCCTTCCAGAAGCTGAAAAAATCATGCATGGTGAATTAGTAGCATTTGGTACTGTTGTACAAGCTATGGTTGAAAATTTCCCTATGGAAGAAATCGAGGAAATTATTGAATTCTGTCTTAGCGTAGGACTACCTATCACATTAAAACAAATGGGATTAGAAAATGTATCTAAAGAAGATTTAAGAAAAGTTGCTGATGCTACTTGTGCTGAAGGAGAAACAATCCATAACACAATAGGCGATGTTACTTCAGATGAATTATTTAATGCTATCTTAGCTGCAGACAGCTTAGGAAATAAATATATCTAATAATATTTTATCAAAACATAAAAAAGCAAGGATGTAATATATCGCTATACTCCTTGCTTTTTATTATTTAAGATTTTATTATTTTTTTATAAATTTACTTTTATAAATTTACTTTTACCAATTTTTATAATGTCATTGTTTTCAAATCTAGTATTAGAAAAATCTAGTATTTTTTTATTGTTTATTTTTACTCCTCCTTGCTTTATAAGTCTCTTAATTTCACTTCTTGAAACTACAAGATTAGATTTTTCAATAGCATCAATTAGATTTTCATTTGATTTTACTGTTACGTTTATTATATTTTCAGATGCTTTATTTTTCTGAAATACATTTATAAAATCCTCTTGAGCCACCTTAGCCTCTTCTTCTCCATAATATAAACTAACAATTTCTTTAGCTAAATTCATCTTTATATCTCTAGGATTAGTTTTTACATCATTTAAAGATTTTTTTATCTCCTCAAGCTTATTAGGATGAATATCTGTAGCCAATTCATAATATTTTACTATTAAGCTATCTGGTATTTTCATTATTTTTTCATACATAATATTTGCTTTTTCATCTATTCCAATATAATTTCCTAAGCTTTTACTCATTTTGTCCACGCCATCTATCCCCTCTAAAATAGGCATAAAAATAGCTATTTGTTTCTCTTGTCCATATTCCTTTTGAAGATTTCTTCCCATAAGAATATTAAATTTTTGATCAGTACCACCAAGTTCTATATCTGCTTTTATAGCTATAGAATCATATGCTTGCATTAATGGATAAAAGAATTCGTGAATTCCTATGGTTATTTGATTGGTGAATCTTTTCTTGAAATCATCTCTTTCAAGCATTCTAGCTACTGTAGATTTTGATGAAAGTTCTATTACATCCTTAAAATTTAATTTTGATAACCACTCACTATTAAATCTCACTTCTGTTTTGTCTCTATCCAATATTCTAAATATTTGTTTTTCGTAAGTTTTAGCATTTTCAATAACTTCTTCTTTTGTTAATTGTTTTCTAGCTTTTGATTTACCAGTGGGGTCACCTATCATTCCAGTAAAATCCCCTATTATAATAACTGCTCTGTGGCCTAAATCCTGTAGTTGTTTTATTTTCCTTAGAACTACTGCATGACCTAAATGAATATCCGGCGCGCTAGGGTCTAAGCCTAATTTCACTATTAATGTTCTATTTTCATGCTTTGCTTTTACTAATTTGTATTCTAATTCTTGAATATTTATTATTTCATCTGATCCTTTTTTAATTATCTCTATTTGTTCCTCTATATCTACCATTTTCAAGCTCCTATTTAATAATTATTTTATTCTAATTTGATTTTTTTATAATAAAAAAACTCCCCTCCTTATAGAAAATCTATAAGGACGAGAGTTATACCCACGTGGTACCACCTTAATTTATCAATATGTCACCATATCAATCTTTTCGAGTGCATTGTTATTATATAACAAGATACTCTATCCTTTTTAACGGTAGGAATTTCCGTAAACAGCCTACTTCTTTCCTATAATTTCTAGTTTTTTAGAAAAGGTTTGGTGCTATACTCAGAGACGTATTGGGACATTTATTTTTCACTCCATCTCAGCACCAGGAGTTCTCTGTAAAAAAACTTAAATATCTTACTCTTTCTCTTCAAAGTATTTACTATATTCATTTTTGGAAATTATATCAAAAACATTTCTATTTGTCAACTTATTAAGATTTCAAACAAGCCATGAATTTATCTACTTCATATACCGGCTCAAAGCATGTATAATTACTGCATACATATGCTGTAACTTTATCTTCTATTCTAGATTTAGACTTTATAAAAGGGGCAATGTCATATAACTTTTGTTCTTCATCATTTATCACAACTGTTGTAAAAGGATTATATTTCTTATTTATTGCCTTTATCATTTCTCTAACTTCTTTGTCATCTACTTTCCCTGCTAATACTATTTCTTGACTGTTATTATACTTCATATATGCTGATAAAAAAAAGGAATAAGAAATAGGATTTTCTTTTATTTGACTTCCAAAAATTTTAAAACAATTTTCTATTTTATCTTTATAATCATCATTTTGTGTGATTTTATCTAATTTAATCATATCAAATATAGCTACAGAATTTCCCGAAGGAATGGCACCATCATATATTTCTTTAGGCCTTAGTATAAGTGATTCTCCATATTTGCTATTTATATAAAATCCCGAATTTTCAAAATCATAAAATAACTCTATCATTTTATCTGTTAAATATTTAGCTTTTTCTAAATAATACACTTCAAAACTAGCTTGATATAAATTTATAAGACCCCATATTACAAAAGCATAATCATCCAAAAATAATAGCTTTTTTTTAAAATTTATATCTATAGATTCATAAGCTTTTTTAGCTTTTTTAATATACTCCTTGTTTTCAAATACTATACCGGCTTTTGATAAAGCTGCTATCATAAGGCCATTCCATGAAGTTATTATTTTTTCATTTTTAAATGGATGTATTCTTTTTTCTCTTGTTATAAAAAGTTTTTCTCTTATAATATTTAAATTTTGTTTATCTTTTTCTTCTATTTTATCCAAATCCATTTTTATTAAATTTGGTATGGATTTCCCTTCAAAATTCCCTATATCTGTTATATCATATATTTTACAAAATAATTCACCATCATCTTTACCCAAAATATTTATTGCATCTTCCTTAGTCCATAGGTAAAATTTTCCTTCTACGCCTTCAGAATCAGCATCTTCTGCTGAAAAAAAACTACCTTGCTGTGAAGTCATTTCGCAACTAATATATTTTATTATTTTTTCAGCTACTTGTTTAAAATTGCTGTCTTTTGTAGCTTGATAAGCTTCTGTATATGCAATAATAAATAATGCATTATCATATAACATTTTTTCAAAATGAGGGGCAAGCCATTTTTCATCTGTAGAATACCTAGAAAATCCAAAACCTATGTGATCAAATATTCCGCCTTTATACATTTGTTCAAGTGTTTTTGAAGCCATATAAAGTGATTTTTCATCCTTATATTTATTCCAATATCTTAATAAAAATAATATATTATGTGGAATAGGAAATTTAGGTTTATGTGAAAAACCACCATAAATTTCATCATATCTTACTTTATACATGTTTATAGCCTGAGTGAATATATCTTCCGTAATCTCTACAGACTCTATATTATTTTGATTATTTATTGCTTCAAATAGTCCTTCTGCTGAATTTATTATTTTTTCCTTTTCATTTATCCACATATTATTTATCTGTTTTAATAAATCTAAAAAGCCTATCATCCCATATTTATTATTTCTCGGGAAATAAGTCCCTGCATAAAAGGGCTTCTTCCAAGGCGTTAGAAACACTGACATAGGCCAACCTCCACTACCTGTTATAGCTTGAGTAAAAGTCATATATATATTGTCTAGGTCTGGTCTTTCTTCCCGGTCAACTTTTATTGAAATAAAATTTTCATTTAAAAAATCAGCTATTTCTTCATCCTCAAAACTTTCTTTTTCCATAACATGACACCAATGACAAGAAGAATATCCTATACTTAGAAAAATCGATTTATCTTCCCTGACTGCTTTTTCAAAAGCTTCTTTACCCCAAGGAAACCAGTCTACAGGATTATAAGCATGTTGCAAAAGATATGGAGATTTTTCATTTATTAACCTATTATGTTTAACGTTTGATATCATTGGGGGCCTCCCATTAAAGATTGTTTATTGTATTATAATATTAATATTACCAAAACTAAAAATTTTATTAAACAAAATTTAAATGCT
This sequence comes from Clostridiaceae bacterium, assembly GCA_041821285.1. Classification (GTDB taxonomy): domain Bacteria; phylum Bacillota; class Clostridia; order Clostridiales; family Clostridiaceae; genus JAJBWD01. Next base: position 2,984 of record JBGUER010000112.1, on the reverse strand, counting down.
CTAATAAAACTCAGCAATCTCTTCAATAGATTTTCTCTTTATGTCTGGTAATTTATATGAGGGGTCCCCTTTACCCACTGCTAAAATCATAACCGCCGATTCACCTTCTGGTCTATTAAACATTTTCTTAAGGAAACCCATTGGTGCAGGTGTATAAGTTAAACTCCTATATCCTGAATGTCTGATGGCATTAATTAACAAACCAGTTGCCAAACAAGCACACTCATTAGGATAGTAATTCTTCTCTTTTAATCCAGAATTGTTCACTTTATATACTTCTTTAAATATAATTATTAAACAAGGTGCTTCTGTTAAGAAAGGCTTTTTCCAATTGGTTTTTAGTGGTTTTAAATCTTCCCGCCATTCTTCACTAATTTTCTCTTCATAAAAAGATTCTTCTATTTTTTCCGCTTCTTTTCGTATGTTTCCCTTTATCTCTTCGTCTGTTATGACACAAAAATACCATGGTTGCTTATTCGCTCCACTAGGAGCTGTAGATGCTGTCATTAACCAATCTTCAATGGTTTCTTTGTCGATTGCATCAGGTAAAAATTTACGATAACTTCTTCTTTTTTCACTTTCTTCTCTAAGTTCCTTTGATTTTTCTGACATATCCATTACCTTCTTTCAAGTAAATTCATGCATCATAAAAGCACCTCAATTAACATCATTATCCTTTAATCAGAATATCTTGTCAACAGGGTGCTTGCTCATTTTTCTAATAATTTAAATCATCTAAAATTACTTTGAAATTGTACAGAATTTTTATCCTTACATATAATTTATGCTATACTATCAAATGCTGATACTAAATCTTCAGCATTATAATTTTTAGTTGCTGAATATGCATTCATAACTTTTTCCATAAAACTAACATTTACTTGCTGAGTATCATTATCTTCCAAATTAGCATCCATAGATGTTGAAGATTCTATATTTTCTAATAATTCTTCAGGTGATGAAAATTGCAATGCATTATCACTATTCATAGCAGCTATTTCTGACTCACTTAAAACACCATCACCATTAGTATCATATGTACTCATTATTGCATCACTATACAATGAATTTCCTAAAACTTGAGATGAAAATTCTGCATAGTCCTCAAGTTCAGTTTCACTCCAATTGCTATCATTATCTGTATCTAAATTAGGTCCAGCTGGAGGCTTTCCTCCTTGTGGTCCACCCTTTCCTTGAGTTCCACCTTCTACTCCAGCTTCGCCTTCTACTCCAGCTTCACTATCTGGGCCGCCTTTCCCTTGTGGTCCACCTTTTTTAGCAACATCATCAGTTATATCATCATTAGAACTACTACTATTTGACGAAACCCCACTGACACTAGCCTTTGCAAAAGGTGAATAACTACTCATACTACTTACACCACTAATCATCATAATATCATCCTCCTTTTCAAAATTAATTTCTAAAAATAATTTAGATAATTTTTTGTAAAGATAAAAACTCCTAGGATAATAATAAACATACTATGTGATGGATTTGTGACAAAATAAAAGATTCTATATAAAATATAGAATCTTTTGTATAATATATAAATTTTTATTTAAGATTTTCTGGATTTAATCCTTTTAGTTCATCTATTACAAACAAACCATCTTTTCTTATTAAAACATCATCAAAATAAATCTCTCCACCACCAAATTCTGGTCTTTGAATAAATACTAAATCCCAATGAATTGCAGATTTATTTCCATTATAACAATCATCATAAGAACTTCCTGGTGTAAAATGTATTGATCCTGCTATTTTTTCATCAAACAAAGTATCTTTCATAGGATCTAAAATAAATGGATTAACTCCTATAGCAAATTCACCTACATATCTAGCACCTTCATCCGTGTTAAATATTTTATTTATTTTTTCAGTATCGTTTGAATTAGCCTTTACTATTTTACCATCTTTAAACTCAAGTCTTATATTTTCATAAGTTGTTCCTTGATATACAGCTGGAGTATTATATGTTATATATCCATTCACAGAATCTTTAACTGGTGCAGAATATACCTCTCCATCTGGGATATTTAATTTACCATCACATTTTATAGCTGGTAATCCCTTTATTGAAAAACTTAAATCAGTATCTTTTCCTGTTATTCTTACTTTATCTGTTTTTTCCATGGCTTTAACTAATGAATCCATGGCTATAGACATTTTATTATAATCCAAATTACAAACATTAAAATAAAAATCTTCAAATCCTTCAGTACTCATGCTTGCAGCTTGAGCCATAGAATAATTTGGATATCTAAGTATTACCCATTTAGTCTTTGGAACTCTTATTTTCCCATGAACAGGGCTCCAACAATAAGCCATATAATCTGAAGTTTTCTCGCCTGGTACATCTGCAAGTTCTGTAATATTATCCCCTGATCTAAAACCTATATATGCATCCATATCGTTCATTCTTAGAGCTTCATACTTAGCCATCATTTCAAGCTGTTCTTTTGTTGAATTCATAAGAATAGCTCTATCTACTTCTTTATTTTTTATAGATACAAATGGTACTCCACCAACTTTATACACTTCTTTTATAAGTTCAGTAACTAATGGTATTTCTAAACCTATAGCCTCTATAAATATTTTTTCACCCTTTTTTAATTCAACAGAGTAATTTATTAAATTTTTTGCAAGTAATTCTATTCTAGGATCTTTCATAAAAATATCCTCCTTATTATATATTTATTCATGCAAAATATATGAATACTTTTACACACAATATATAATATCACAAAATTCAATTATTATAAAAATAAATTTGTATTATTTTGCAATTCAAATTTATTTTTGTTCTTTTAATTCTTTCCATTCCATTCCTATTTTTTATTCTATTATTACACTTAAGCAAGTTTTTATTCCAGTATTCCAATACTATTTTTTTAATATTTTATAAACATTATCATCATATGTCCCACCTGATTTGATAATAAATATTTACAAATTTTAAAAAAGCTATCGCAAACTCATAC
>JBGUER010000111.1:0-10474 GCA_041821285.1 Clostridiaceae bacterium | reverse complement strand
CTATAGATTTTGTTAAAGATTCTTGGTTTATGGAATTTATATTAATCATTTTCTTATAATCTTCGCAAGTCATTTTAATTTCATTTAATCTATTTTTAAATACTTCTGAATCATTCTTTAGAATAATAGTGCTGTTTTTAACTTCTGCGATTAAACTTAATAAATCAATATCTTCTTCTTTTAAATTATCCAATTTTAGCTTATTTTCTTCATTTAGCTTAATATTAATGTTACCATTAGAAATTTTTTCATTTATTTTATTAAGCAAATTATTTTGGCTAGATAGGTCTATGGACCTTTCTTTTACAACTTGGTCTAAACAAGATGACATATCAGATATTTTATTTTCAGATATTGTTATATCATTTGTTGATTTTTCTATAATTTTACTTAGATTGTCTATTCTTTCATTAATAACATTAGATTCACCTTGGAAACTTTGAAAAGCTGATTTTTTCTCATAATACAATTTTTTATTTAGATTATTTTTTTCTTCTAAAGATTGAAGAGCTGAATTTAAATCTACTAATGTTTCTTCTTGAACTGTTTTGCTATTAATCAAAATACTAAATTTTTCATCAAAATTTTTAATAGCTTGATCTATAGAATTCAACCTTATATTGTACTTATCTATAGCGTCTAAGATAACATTTATTTCTTTAACTTTTAAATCATTAGAATAATCTAAAAACTGTTTTGCTTTTTCACTTTCTATACCTAAAGGTTCAATTCTATCTTCATATGTTGATAGAATGTCATTAATACGGATAAGGTTATCGGAAGTTTTATCAAGTTTTCTTTGAGCTTCTAATTTTCTGGTTTTGTATTTAACTATTCCAGCAGCTTCTTCAAATAATCCTCGTCTATCTTCACTTCGACCATTTAGTATTGCATCTATTTTCCCTTGACCAATAATTGAATAACCTTCTTTACCGATACCAGTATCCATGAAAAGCTCTTGTATGTCTTTTAATCTACATTGAGTATTGTTTATGTAATATTCACTGTCTCCAGACCTATATAGTCTTCTTGAGATAGTAACATCAGAATAATCTATAGGAAGTTCTTTAAGAGAATTGTCTAATGTTAAAGAAACATAAGCTAAGCCTACAGATTTTCTATATTTAGTGCCAGCAAATATTATATCCTCCATTTTGTTTCCTCTTAAACTTTTTACACTTTGTTCTCCAAGAACCCATTTAACTGCGTCAGAAATATTACTTTTTCCACTACCATTTGGTCCTACTAAAGCAGTTATTCCTTTTTTAAATTCTAATTCAGTTTTGTCAGCAAAAGATTTAAAACCTTTGATATCTATTGATTTTAATAACATAATACTCCTCTCATGTTATACAAAAAAGATTGGAACTAAGCCAATAAGAAATGCTATTACTATTACTATTATAATGATTTTAGTTGCTTTTTCTCTTTCTTTCTTTTTCATATTAATACTCCTTTAAATTTGAATTTATATTTATGAAACCTCGTTGTATGCTATTATTTTGTTTTACTTGAAAAGTTTTATTAGGATTATTTGCTTTTAAATTATTAAAATAGTGTTTTTTATTTGCATATAATTTGGATATATCTTTACTATTTATTTTAATGTTTATTTCATTTACAGAAGATTCATTGATTTCATCTTCTATAATTTTATTAATTAAATTTCCTTCTACAAGTTCTCTAAAGGCTGGATGAAAAGGACCTGCCACTATTTCTTTGCCAATATTTATTTCTTCTGTTGGTTGAAGCCCTACCCTTATAATTTTAATATTATTCTTTTTAAGCATTTTGTATAATAAGGAACTTATCTCTACTGCTTTATCTAAAGAATATGGTATATATGAACCATCTAAATACATTTTTTCTAGAACTGTTTGCTTTATTATCAGCGTAGGATAAATTCTACATATGTCAGGTTTAAGTTTTATACTTTCTTCACAGGTTTTTATATCTTTTTCCATAGTATCTTTTGGGAGACCAGGCATTATTTGATGGCCTAGTATGAACCCATAGCTTTTAATAAGATTAGAGGCCTTAATGGAGTCTAATCTATTATGTCCTCTACCTGAGGCTTTTAGGACATCATCATCCATTGATTGAATGCCAAGTTCAATAATATCTACTTTATATGCTTTTAAATTATCTAAAATCTCTTTATTTATATAATCTGGTCTTGTAGATAGTCTAATAAAATCTATTTTACCAGATTCTTTATATTCTAGTGCAGCTTTTAGTAATTCTTTTTGATATTCTATAGGAATTCCTGTAAAAGTTCCTCCGAAAAAAGATATTTCTATAGTACTATTATTTTTATCCATTGTTTCTAAAAATTTAGCTACTGTGCTTTTTACATAAGAATAGTCTATTTTATCATGACTTCCGGTTATAGAACTTTGATTACAAAAGACACAACTATGAGGGCACCCATATTGAGGAACAAATATAGGTATAATGTAATGTCTATTCTCCATTTTCATATCTCCTCAAAGCTTCTTTAGCTGCCTGTTTTTCTGCTTCTTTCTTGCTATATCCGTATCCATTACCAAATTCAATTTCATTAACTAATACTTTAACATAAAATTTTCTCTTATGTGGTGGACCTTCATGCTTAACAAGTTTATAAGTTATTTCTTTATTACTATTCTTTTGTATAAGTTCTTGAAGTCTTGTTTTATAGTCTAATATAATTTTATTGTTTAAAGATTTAGTTATTATTTCATCAAAATTATTTAGTATGAAATTTTTAGAAGGATTTAAACCTTGATCTAGATAAATAGCGGCAATAAGTGCTTCTACAGTATCAGCTAGTATGGAAACTCTTTCTCTTCCCCCAGTTTGTTCTTCACCTTTACTCATAAGGAGGTATTTACCTAAATCAAATTTTAAGGCTACTTCATAAAGAGAATTTTCACAAACAATAAGTGCTCGTATTTTTGTAAGCTCCCCTTCTTTTTTGTTTTTAAAATTAACAAATAAATATTCTGTTATAGTAAGTTGCAATACAGAATCGCCTAAAAACTCCAAACGTTCATTATATTTAATGTTATTCTTTTGTTTAGCGTATGAGCTGTGAGTTACTGAAGTATTTAAAAATTCTATATTCTTGAATTTATAATTTATTTTTTCTTGTAATTCATTTAATAGTGTATTTCTATTATTCATTATTAACTCCTTTTAAAAATATAAAGCCCCGATAAACGGGGACTCTTATTTTTATTCTTCACTATGAGATTTAATATAATTGACTACATCCCCTACAGTTGCCATATTTTCAACTGCTTCGTCAGGAATAGATAGATCATATTCTTCCTCAAAGGACATTATAAGTTCCACAATATCTAAAGAATCTGCGCCTAAATCATCAATAAAAGAAGACTCCATAGTTATTTCAGCTTCATCTAGAGCTAATTGATTTGCTATTACACTTTTCATTTTATCAAAATCCATAATATCACCTCCTAATATTTATATAATTATGTTGATTAAATACCTAAACTTAGTTATGTATTTATCTAAGTTAAATAATATTACATAACATATGTATCGTCAATATGTTATTACAAATTTTTATCAATGTTTTTGGAAATGCCTTCCTTTATTTTATCTATTACTTTATTATCATAACATATTATAGCTTGTCTAATAGCATTTTTTATAGCCTTTTCATCTGAACTTCCATGGGCTTTTATGGATATACCATTTACTCCTATAAAAGCAGCTCCGCCTTCTTCTTTGTAGTCAAAGTCTTTTTTGATTTTTTTGAATACAGGTTTTAACATTAATCCAGCTATCTTCCCTTTTGTTGATGACATTATTTCTTTTTTAAGTATACCAAAAACATTAGATGTAACGCCTTCGTACATTTTAAGAACTGTATTCCCTACAAAACCATCACAAACTAAAATATTTGTATCACCACTTGTAATATCACGAGGTTCTACATTTCCTATGAAATTTATATCTTCTTGTTTTAATAATTTATATGCGGCTTTAGTTAGTTCATTACCTTTTTCTTCTTCAACACCTATATTAACTAATCCTACAGATGGATTTGGTACATTTAAAACATTTTCATAATAAGTTTTACCCATTAATGCAAACTGAACTAGATTTATTGGTTTGCATTCCGCATTAGCGCCAACATCTATTACCATAAACTTACCGTTTTTACCAGGCATTACAGGTGCTAGTGCAGGACGGTCTATTCCTTTTATTCTACCTATAACTAGAAGTGAGCCTGCCATAAAAGCACCAGTACTTCCAGCTGATATAACAGCGTCAGCTTCTTTATCCTTAACAAGTTTTAATGCTTTATATAAACTAGAGTCTTTTTTAGTTCTTATTGCTTGAACAGGATGTTCATTTAAACCTATTATTTGTGTTGCATCTAAAATAGATATTCTGGTTCCTTTGTAAGAATTTTCATCAAGTTCTTTTTTAATTTTATCTTTCGGCCCTGTTATTATGATTTCAATATCTTGCCACTGGTTAACAGCATCTATTGAACCTTTAACTATTTTAGATGGCGAAAAATCTCCACCCATACCATCTACTGCTATTTTCATTTAATCACATCCTAAAATATTAATATTATATAAAAAGTATATATTATTTTTATTTTTTTTACAAATATATATAAAAAAAGAAAGTCCGAGGACTCTCTTCATTTACATAAACGTCAGAATACATTCTGAATAAAAGGATATGTTCTTAACCTAAGATACTATTTATCCTCGGAAGTTGATACTACTTCTTTACCTTTATAAAAACCACAGTTTTTACATACTCTGTGAGCAAGCTTCATCTCATGACATTGTGGACACTCAACTATTCCAGGTAAACTTAATTTCATTGTTTGAGCTTTTCTAGAATCTCTTCTTCCCTTACTAAATTTTCTAGCAGGATTTCCCATTGTAACACCTCCTTAATCTTCGGAAAACAAATCTTTTAGTTTTTCTAATCTTGGATCTATTTCATTCCTATCGCAATTACAAGTAGATAAATTTAAATTAGTACCACATTTTGGGCATAATCCTTTGCAATCTTCTCTACATAATTTTTGAATAGGAAGAGATAAAACAATATTATTCCTTACTAATTCAGTAATATCGATTTTATCTTCTGAAATAAGTATGGTTTCTTCATCCATACTATTAAGATCAGTTGTAAATCTTTCTGATAAATCTAACTGAAGTGTATATTCATACTCTTCAAGACATCTTGAACAAGTAAGTAGCAGTACTCCATTTAATTTAGCATTTAGATATATAATATCACCTAGTGGACTAAATTCACCTATTATTTCTATAGGCGACAAGAACTGAATAATCTCTTCACCGTCTTTAAAAATATCCTCTGAATATTTAATTTCAAAAGGCGATTTACTAACCTTATTTTTCTTTAATTCATTAATATTGAAAAACATAGTATTTTCAATGTCCTCCTTAAATTATGACAAACGAATAACCACAATTTATTATATAAACACTGGGCTTAAATGTCAAGAATTATTTATTTGTCTATAATAAATCCTTTGTTTCTCTAGCAATCATAAGTTCTTCGTTAGTTGGGATAGTAAATATTTTAACTTTTGATTCTGGAGTACTAAGTTCTGTAGCTTTTCCACGTACTTTATTCTTTTCAAGATCTATCTTTATTCCCATAAATGCTAATCTTCTGCATACATCTTCTCTTGTTATAGGTTCGTTTTCTCCAAGACCAGCTGTAAATGTTATAGCATCAACACCACCCATTACTGCTGTGTATGATCCAATAAATTTAATAACTTTATAATGGAATACATCACAAGCTAGTTGAGCTCTTTTATTTCCTTCTTCTGCAGCTTTAAATATATCTCTAAAATCTGAGCTTACTCCAGATATACCATATACTCCAGATTTTTTATTAAGAATTTCGCTAACTTCTTCAGAGCTATATCCTAACTCTTCTTCTAAATAAACTATTATTTGAGGATCTATACTTCCGCATCTTGTACCCATAGCTATTCCTTCAAGTGGAGTGAAACCCATACTAGTTTCTATTGATTTTCCGCCTTTAACAGCAGTTAAACTAGCACCGTTTCCAAGATGACAAGTTATTATTTTCAAATCTTTTATATCTTTTCCCATCATTTTAGCTGTTTCTCTTGAAACATATTGATGAGATGTACCGTGGAAACCATATTTTCTTATTCCATGTTTTTCGTATAATTCATAAGGCAATGGATAAATATTTGCATAATCAGGAATTGTTGAATGGAATGCTGTATCGAATACAACTGCATTAGGTGTATTTGGCATTAATTTCAAACAAGCTTCTATTCCAGAGATATTAGCTGGTATATGTAAAGGTCCAAGGCTACGACATTCATTTAAGCCCTTCATAACTTCATCATTTACAATAACAGTAGATAAATATTTTGTTGCACCATGTAAGAATCTATGGCCTACAGCTGAAATTTCAGAAAGAGCAGTTATTACTCCATTAGTTTTGTCTACTAATGTTTTTAAAACTAAATCTATAGCTACAACATGGTCATTCATAGGCATTTTTACTATGTATTTTTCTCTGCCATCAACCTTTTGTGTTAATATAGATCCATCTATTCCTATTCTTTCTACTAAACCTTTTGCTAAAATATTTTCGTTTTCCATATCAATTAATTGATATTTCAAAGAAGAACTTCCAGAATTTATAACTAGAATTTTCATAATATACCTCCTAAATTAATTTTGCGCTTGAACTGCAGTTACCGCAACTACATTTACTATATCATCAACATTACAGCCTCTTGATAAATCATTTATAGGTTTTGCAAAACCTTGTGTTAAAGGTCCTATTGCTTCAGCTTTTGCAAATCTTTGAACTAATTTATATCCTATATTTCCTGATTGAATATCTGGGAATATTAAAACATTTGCACATCCTGCAACTTTACTGTTAGGTGCCTTTTGAGCAGCAACTGATTTAACTAATGCAGCATCTAATTGCATTTCTCCATCTATTTCTAATTCTGGCTTTAATTCTTTAACTATTTTAGTTGCGTTAACTACTTTATCTACTAACTCATGTTTAGCACTTCCCATAGTTGAAAAAGATAACATTGCAACTTTAGGTTCTATATCACATAATTTTTTAGCATTTTCTGCTGTCATAATAGCAATTGATGCTAATTCATTTTCGTTAGGATTTATATTAACAGCACAATCAGAGAATAAAAGTAGTCCATCTTTGCCATATTCGCAGTTTGGAACGCTCATAACAAAGAAACTTGAAACGCAAGATGCTCCTGGAGCAGTTTTTATAATTTGAAGACCTGGTCTTAATAAATCTCCTGTTGTATGCACAGCACCCGATACCATACCGTCAGCATCCCCTAGTTTAACCATCATAGTTCCAAAATACATTGGATCTTTAACTATTGTATCTGCTTTCTCTAAAGTCATACCTTTATGTTTTCTAAGATCATAAAATTTTTCTTTGTAATCTTCTAATTTTGATGAAAGTGAAGGATTAATAATAGTTATTCCCTCTATATTAACACCTAAATTTTTAGCTTTTTTAGTTATTACATTTTCATCTCCTAATAAAATCACATTAGCAAGTTTTAAATCTTTAATTTTAGCCGATGCTTGTATAGTTCTTTCTTCATCCCCTTCTGGAAGAACTATAGTTTTTAAATCATTTTTTGCTTTTTCCCATATTACATTTAATAATTCCATATGAATCTCCTTTCAAACAAATGCTTTTTATATAAATAGTATATCATCTATGGTGTATTTATCAAGGTAATTTACCTAATTTTCTTATTGTATTAAAAAAAAATTCTTTCTGTTATAATATAGGAAAGACTAATTTTAGTAGGGGGTACAATGAAAATAGCAGCTGTTATATCAGAATATAATCCTTTTCACAATGGACATTTGTATCATTTAAATAAAACTCGAGAACAAACAAATGCGGATGCCGTTATAACCATAATGAGTGGCAATTTTGTTCAAAGAGGCCTTCCAGCTTCAATAGATAAATGGTCTAGGGCTAAAACTGCTATAGATTGTGGGATAGACCTTGTAATAGAACTTCCTGCACTATATAGTCTATCTTCTGCTGAGATTTTTGCCTATGGCGCAGTAAGTCTTTTAAACTCTTTAAACGTAATAGATTATTTAAGTTTTGGAAGTGAATCTGGAAATATTGAAGATTTAAAAAAAATAGCCAATATAATAGCTTTCGAAAGTGATGATTATAAAAGAATATTAAAATTAAATTTAAAAACAGGATTACCATTTCATAAAGCAAGATTTGAAGCTATAAAATATTGTACTAATAATTCAGATATTACAAACTTGGTTAAGACATCTAATAATATATTAGCATTAGAATATATTAAACATTTAATAAAATTAGAGAGTAGTATAACTCCAGTTACTATAAAAAGATTGGGAGGAGACTACAATAGTCAAGGTTTAAATTCATCCTATTCTAGTGCAACTGCCATAAGGAAACATTTAAATAATAGTACTGAATATGAACATATTATGAAACATGTACCTGAAAAATCTTTTGAAATAATAGAAAATTTATATAAAGAAGGCTCGGAATTTTCATATGAAGATAAAATGGTAGACTATTTAAAGTACAAAATGTTTTCTTCAAAAGATATAAATATAAATTTACCAGAAGCTTCTGAAGGAATTGAAAATAAGATATTTAACGCTTTAAAAACTGCAACAACTTTTGATGATTTAGTGTCTAATATAAAAACCAAAAGATATACTTATACAAGAATAAGTAGGATACTGTGTCAGTATTTTATAGGGTTTGATGAATACAACATAGAAACTTTAAGAAAAGAGACTTGTCCTTATGCTAGGATTCTAGGCGCGAATTCTAAAGGAAGAGAAGTTTTAAAACTTATAAAAAAATCAAGCGATATTAAGTTAATAAGCAATATACATCGTGGTGAAAGCTTAGTATCTGACCTGGAAAATCAAAGTAGCTATGCTTATTCCCTATTAAATAATAAAATAGACTATGATTATGAGTATAAGAAAAAACCTTACATAATAATCTAATTTAAAATGCATATAAATAATATATAATAAAATTTAGGAGAGTATTTTTGATTTATTATATTATTGTTTTATTTGCATTTTATTTTATTCTCAAATCAAAATATAATAGAGAAGTAAAAAAAAGTTTAATTTATACGTTTATCTTTAGTATTTTTTTAATTTGTATAGTTATAAATCCTAAAAATACATTAGAATATATATTATCAGGTTCATATTTGTTTTTTTTGAAGGTATTTCCATCAGTATTTCCTTTTGTAATAATATCAAATATAATAATATATTTTAACGGAATAAAAATATATAGTAAACTTTTAGGTAAAGTATTATGTAAACCTATTGGATTACCATTAAACTGTAGCTTGGTTGTTATAATAAGTTTTCTTTGTGGATATCCATTAGGTGCTAAATACGCATCTTACTTATATAATAATGGAGAAATAGAGTTTTATACATTTAAAAAATTAGTAAATGTAGCATCTAATCCTAGCCTTTTTTTTGTTGTGGGAGCCATAGGATTTTCAATGCTCGGTGATGTTAAATTAGGTTATATATTAATATTGTCTTGTTATCTTTCCTGTATAGCCATGGGATTTATAATAAAATCACCAAAATTAGAAAAAAACCTAAGTTTTAAATCTGAATGGAATAAAAATCAGGACTTAGGTTCGGCTTTAAAAGAAGGTGTAAATAATGGACTTACAACTTCTTTTATTATATTTAGTTTTGTGGTTTTATTTTCATTAATTACTGGAATGATTGCAAACAGCAATCTATTTGCTATAATTATAAATTATCTATATAAATTCTTCAAAATACCAAAAGAAATTTCATCTTCTTTGATGCTTGGAATGATAGAAGTTACAAATGGATGTAATTCACTATCTTTAACTAAACTTAATATAGTGACCAAAACAATAATTTCAAGTTTCTTATTATCTTTTGGTGGACTTTCAATAACTTCGCAAGTATATTCATTTATTGGTGAATACAAAATACCATTAAATTATTATTTTAAAAATAAATTTACTCAAGGAATAATATCTTCACTTATAACTGCTATATTACTTATAATTTCTTAATTCTTTTATATTATTTCTTATAGAATGAAGGTCAGCGGATAATTCCTTTTCTAAATCAGTTATAAAAGAATCTAATTCCTTTGAAATGTTATTTACCATTTCAGATCCTTTTTCATCGATAGATTTCTCAAGGTCTGATACAATTTCATCTGCATAATCACGAGCACCCAGCCTTATATCTTTGGCATCCATTTGAGCTTTTGCTACTATTTCATCAGCTTTTAAGCTGGCTTCTTTTATAATATCATGATTTTCTATTTGTCTTTTCAGATAATCAATACTTTCTCTTTTCATAGCTTCTGCTTCATCTTTTGATTC
>JBGUER010000110.1:0-10491 GCA_041821285.1 Clostridiaceae bacterium | reverse complement strand
ATTTAACGGTATGTGATATACTATTTTCCAATTAGTTGATTCTATTGTTACAAAAGATATTAATAAATCACTGTCATTATCAATATAATTTCCTTTACTATTTTCACTTGAATATTCGTCAAAATTTTTCATATATTTTAAATTACTTGCGTTTCCTATTATCTCTTTATTTTCTTGAGATAAAATAGAAATATTATTACTAGAATCTTCGGATAAATCTTTATATACAGAAGACACGTAATCTTTATCTATTAAAAATACTATAACTCCTAGTGATTTAAAGGAATCTCTATCAAAAATAGCTCTAGTTGCAAAAATATATTCCTCACCGTTAATTTCTTCGCATTGCCAAAGAACTTGTCCATTTGCTTGCTTTGATTTTTCATATAATTCATCAAAATTTGTTATATTTTTAATTGACTTTGATGAATTATTATAATCATAATATATCATATTTTTATTATTATTAATAACACAAACAGATTGTATTTCATTTCTTGATAAAACTGTATCTCTTAATGCATTTCTAGTATCTGATGAATAATTATAATAAGTCAGATTATTTGAATTTATATTTTTTTTAACAAAATAATATAAATTATCATCATATATAAGTTGAAGTGATATTGAATCTATGTTGCTATTTAAATCTTCCATCCTAAGTTCTATCATCTTAAGTATATCCGTTGAATACTCTATAGAATTATTTTTAATAATATTAGTGAATTTCCAAAAGAAAGTAATACTTAAAAATAAAATTGGTATTATTATTTGAATACAAAATAATAATACTAATTTATTTTTTATAGATAAATTTCTATATATTTTCAAGCAACTTGTTTTAAATTTATTTTTCATTTAATTTCCTCCAGGTAAAGTATAACTTTATTGATTCATTTCTTTAAAAACTTCCTCTGGAGACTCATTTCCCTCTAAAACATTAGGAAATCTTTCAACTAATATATCTTCCCAAAGTGTTCTGTTTAAAAAGCTATCTGTTGGCCCTACCAGTTCATTTGCATTATCCACTAAATTCATGCTTTGTTCTAATAATATACTTTTATCTATTTCATCTTTTTCTATATCTATTGTAGTCAAACATCCTAATTCATTAGTGAATCTTAGCGCAACTTCTTTGGATGTTATATATTTCATAAATCTAGTGCACGCCTCTTTTTTCTTTTTATCTTCATAGGCCTTCTGACTCATATGAAAATTGCCGCCACCAATTCCATATATTATAGATAAGCTTTGAGATTTACCCTGATTGAACGTTGGAAATGGAATTATTATAACAGTATCATCATTAGTATTTACTCCACCTTCTCCTATAAACCAAGATCCCTGCACTATCATTGCTGCTTTTTTATTTAAGAATAAATCATTTCTGGTCTTATCATCTATAGTAAATGCATTTTCTGGAAATGCGCCTAAATCATATAGTTCTTTCATATAATACATAGCCTCTATATAATTAGATTTTATTTCACCATTATAATATGGGTTTTCTACGTCGTATTTGCCACCAAGTTTCATTACTATATTTTGATATAAATAAGTACCTTCTGGAGTTGCATTATATGCTATAGGTATAATATCACTATCATTAAATGTTTTTACAGCTTCTACAAGATCATAATAATCCTTAGGTATGTCCACATTATATTCTTCAAATATATCTTTATTAATAAATAAACATTCATAAATTATTTCAAAAGGCAAACCATAAATTTTATTATCACTTATATCATATTGAAAAGCTTCTTCTTTAAAGCTATCTTTCCACTCTTCATCTTCATCTAAAACACCCGTTAAATCTGCTACTTTATCTGCATTTATTAATAATTCAATATCAGAACCCGGCCAAAGTCCAAAAACATCTGGTTCTTTTCCCTGAGCAAAATCTGTTTTTATTGTAAGTAAAAATTCATCATTACAAATAGATTTATCTACTACCTCTATGTCTTTATTTTCCTTCTCAAAATCTTCTATTATTTCCTTCATTAAAGAAGCTTTTGTATCAGAACCTCCCCAACTAGACAAAAAAACTATCTGTGTCTTTTCTTCAGTATCGTTTATATTTTTGTTATCATTAGCTGCAATAAATTCCAACAAGGTTGCTATTACCAAAATAGTTAATAATAAAAGTAAAATAATCATCTTATTATTCTTTCTTATATACATAAGATCCCCCCCAGATATATAAATACATAATAATATTGTACCACATGTTATTATATTATGTTAATTTCAAAATTTTACAACAATATTTTTAACCAAAGCAAAAGACCCACGTACTTTGCGAGTCTTAACTTTTCTTACTATATTAATTTTCTTACTATAAAATTATCTTCTATAAGAAGCCAATTTTGAGGAAAATCTTTTCCTATTACCCAATAGAAAACTCCTCTTATATTTAAGCTCTTAACTAAATCAAATTTAGCCTGAATACTTCTTCCATCTTCAAACCAAACCTCATGTTTTTTACCTAGTTCATCATAGTAATTATAATACGGAGCTTGAGATTTACCATCGTATTTTATTTCAGCACCATACTTTCTAGCTATATCTATTGCCTTTTGCATACTTATTGCCTTGGCAAATTTGCCGCCTTTAACATAAGGAAGAGTCCAATCATATCCGTATAAAGGAATACCCATCATTATTTTGTTTCTTGGTACTTCACTTACCGCATAATCCAAAACGTCTTTTACTTTATCAATAGGAGAAACTGCTCTAGGAGGTCCTCCTGACCACCCCCATTCATATGTCATGAAAAATATAAAATCTACTATTTCCCCTTGTGTTTTATAATCATGTCCTTCATACAACGTTCCTATTTGTGTACTACTTATTTTAGGTGCAAGTGCTGATGAAAGATAATATCCTTTTGGTTTTAGTTTTGAAGAAGCTTTCCTTAAAAATTCATTATATTTTTCTTTATTATCCTTCCCTAAATATTCAAAATCGAAATCCAATCCTCTATAACCTTTTATATCCATTATTTCTATAGCTTGATTTAAAACTTTTTCTTGAAGCGATTCAGAATTAAATATTTTAGTAGCAACTTCTGTACTAAAATTGCCATCTTCTATATTAGTTAGTACCATCAGTGGCAATGTTCTACTTTTATAAGATGCATTTATAATATCATTGTCTTTAACTGGTTTTAGATTTCCTAGGCTGTCTACTTCATAACTAAAAACATTTATATAAGTTAAATCTTCAGAAACCTTAGCTACCTCACTTGCAGTTCTTTCTCTTGTTATTCTAGGGTCAACATAAGCTGCCACATCTATTATTTTTCTTCTTTTGGATGGTATATATATTCTGTAACCAACTGATATATTATCTGGATTGGCAATATTATTTATTCTTATTAATTCTTCATAAGGTATATCATATAATTCAGCTATCTTATATAGTGTATCTCCTGGTTCAACAAAATGATATTTTCCCCAAATAGGTATAACTATAACTTGACCAACTACAAGATTATTAGGGTTTGTAATCATATTTGAAGATATTAAGTCATTTTCTTTTAATCCATATTTTCTTGATATGTTATATAAAGTATCTCCTGCTTTTACTACGTGATTTTGCAAAATAAAACTCCACATATTGATTTACTATAAGATATTCATTTTAGCATTATTTTGTGAATATCAAAATTTAAATATTACACCAATAAAAGCAGCAATAACTATATAAAAAATAGGATGTTTTTTATATTTAAACTGCATAAACACGATAATACCACAAAGTATAATAGCTTTAATATTAAATAAATCATATATTACCTTAGTATTTATAAATTTGTCGATATTAAATAAAGCAATTTTAGCTACATCAAAACAAGCTGCAGCTATAAGTCCTGTCACTGCTGGTCTTAAACCATAGAAAGCAGATTTGACTAATGGTTCTTCATTAAATTTCATAAAATAATGAGCTATTATTATTATTATTATTAATGAAGGAGTAACTATCCCCGCCGTTGACATTATAGCACCTAAAAAGCTTCCTTGGCTAAAGCCAACATAAGTAGCCATATTTATTCCTATAGGTCCTGGTGTGGATTGAGATATAGCTATCATATCAACAAATTGAGATAAGGACAGCCATTTATATCTAAGGACAGCATCTTGAAGAAGAGGTATTGTTGCTAGTCCGCCCCCAACAGAAAATAATCCGATTTTAAAAAACATATAATAAAGTTTAAGATATATCATGTTTTATCCCCCTGCCTCTTAATATCATTCCTGTTATAGCTGAAGCTATAACTACCCATATAGGAGAATAACTAGTAAATGCTATAAATATAAAGGAGAAAATAAAAATAATATATCCTATATAATCCAAAATAGATTTAGATGCCATTTTATAAATAGAATATATAAGCAGCGCTACAACAGCTGAACTTATTCCTTTGAATGCACTTTGAACTATAGGAGAATTTTCAAATTGTTTGAAGAAAGAAAAAATAGATATAATTATTATAAGTGATGGCACAACCATTCCAATAGTTGCTACTAAAGCACCTGAAATACCAGCTACCTTATATCCTACGAATGTAGCTGTATTAATAGCTATAATTCCTGGTGTCGATTGGCCTATAGCATAATAATCTAAAACTTCTTCATCTGTCGCCCATTTTTTTTCTTCTACTATTTCCCTTTGTAATATAGGAAGCATTGCATATCCTCCTCCAAAGGTAAATGCGCCAATTCTAAAAAAAGTTGAAAATAATTGCCATAATCTTTTCATGATTTCCTCCTATTTTCTTTATATAAAATATTATACCAAATAAATGAAACCATTGCATAATTAATAATATACAAAGAAAAAACAAGGATTAACCTTGTTTTATTCTGACATATTGGTTATTATATCTTCCATATCTTCTAGTGCCTTTTCTATAGCAACTTCTTTCCCAATATTAGCCATATCAACTCCTTCTACCATAAGTTTTTCGAATTTTTTTATCCCTAAAAATTTAAATATATCATGAAAATAATTTACGCCATGATTGAATTTACTAGAAAAAAGCATAGGATACTCTCCACCTGAAGATTGAATATATACCATTTTTCTTTCCTTGTCATCTAAAAGCCCTTTTACCTCTTCAGGAGAAACTTTAATAACTTTATCAAGTAATATTATGCAATCTATATATCTCTTTAACCTTGAAGGGAACATCACACTCCACATAGGTGCTGCTATCACATAATAATCAGCACTTATAAATTGATCGCAAAGCTGATTTATTCTGTCCACTACCATTTTATCTTCTTGACTTAACGCATCATATTCTGGTCCCGAAACTGTTTCAGCCCTTCCTTTAAAATATTTGTGATTAATTTCTGGAATATCCTCATTATATAAGTCTAATTCCATAAGTTCGCAATCTTTATTTCTTTCTAAAAACTTATTTACAAAAGCTCTTCCAACAGTTTTACTTACTGAATCAACCTCTGCCTTAGAGTTTACCGGAATATATAATAATTTTTTCAAAAAAACACCTCTGATCTATATTTATTCTTTAAAATTATTGTTTGCAGTTTAAATCCTTTTATACATTTTTTTATAAATAAAAAACACCCAACAAAGTTGGATGTTTAATTCATTATATACGAGTAAACCTATAAGCCGAGTTCTGTATTTGACAGTCATCTATCTAGGTCTATTGTTACCAATTAGACTCAAGCGATACACCCGAAGGCAAAGCGGGCCACTTTTTCACGCCTTCCTATTTGATCTTGCTCCAGATGGGGTTTACATAGCCACTTAATCACCTAAGTGCTGGTGAGCTCTTACCTCGCCTTTCCACCCTTACCAAATATAATAGAAATCTAAAATATCTGGCGGTATATCTCTGTTGCACTTTCCTTAGAGTCGCCTCCACTGGGAGTTACCCAGCACCCCGCCCTATGGAGCTCGGACTTTCCTCTCCTCTTATAAAAAGAGCAGCGACCATCTGGCTTACTCGCAAATTAATATTAGCATAAATACAAAATAAAATCAAATAAAATATATTGATAGAAATAAATATGGGAAATATATTGACATAAAAATTGAAAATTGTTATCTTATAAGTATAGATAAATATATTTTAGAATCATAAATTTTCTACATAAAGGAGGAACAATATATGTTGAAAGTAATAGCCGCATGCGGTAATGGCGTTAGTTCAAGTCAAATAATAAAAATAAAAATAGAAAAAACATTTAAAGATTTAGGTATTGAAGCAATTGTAAAGCACACCAGTGTAAAAGAAGCTATATCTCAGACTTCATCCTATGATTTTGTTTTTTGTTCAGAAACTTTTAAAGATACTTTCGAAAATGCTGTTAAAAACGGAACAATAATTATACCAATAAAAAATTTATTATCTGACCAAGAAATAGAGGAAAAAATTAAAATGTATATACTGAAAAACAAATAATATAAAAAGCCTGAATAGGAACACCTACTCAGGTTCTTAATTTCTATTCTTCACTACCTGCTACTATTCTACCACAATTATCACAAAAAACCATTTCTTGTTTTTTTATAAAATCATCATATGTCATTGATGATACTGCCATTTTACAACCACTACATGTTCTATTTTTCAATATAACTACCGCTACCTTTTTAACCTCTATTAAATTATTAAACAAATCTAATATATCACTTGGAAGCTCTTTTTCTATTTTATCTTTTGCTTTATTTGCTCTTACTATTTCTTTTTTTGCCATTTCAATTTCTTTTAATATGGTTTTTTTAGTTTTAAAATAATTCTTTTTTATATCTTCCACTAGTTTTTTTATTTCTGTTATTTCATTATTTAATCTAGTTTCTTCTTCCATTAATACTAATAAAGCTTCTTCTTTTTTTTCATTTATTACTTTTAAAGAACTAATTTTGCTTTCTCTGTTTTCTATTAATTTTAAATCAGAACCAGATTCATTATATAGTTCAAATTCTAATTCTTTTAATTCAGTAGAATCAACTTCTAAATCAGCAGTGCAACTTTCTTTCTCTTGTTGGATTTTTTTAAGTTCTTT
Organism: Clostridiaceae bacterium; assembly: GCA_041821285.1. Lineage (GTDB taxonomy): Bacteria > Bacillota > Clostridia > Clostridiales > Clostridiaceae > JAJBWD01. The sequence continues at coordinate 3,445 of JBGUER010000110.1, read as the reverse complement.
ATTTAAAGTTATGTATTTAATTTTGTATTCTTCAAACTTAGATTTTAAATTTCTTAAATTTTTAAGCTTACAATTTTTACTAATAACTACGTTTAAATTAGATATATTAGTATGTACCATCTGTAATTCTAATAGCTTTTCATTATATTTCATTGTTTCCTCCTAAAGTTTTAATAATTTTTATTATTCCATTTATTATCTATTTTAAGCTTTAAAACAATTAATTATACAATTTTCAAAATACATAATAAAATAAATTGCTTTTTCTCTTAAAAAAGTAGAAATAAACATGAGTTATTTCTACTTATATTTATAGGGATTATTTGATTTTAAAGATACAATAACACGATTATTAAAACCCATATTTTTGAATTCTTTTTCTAATAACTCACCAAATAATTTAAATGACTCCCACTCAGTATAAAAGTGTTCTGCATCAATAATAGCTATACCTTCTTCTTTATAATCCAGAACATAATGATAACTTGTATCACCAGTTATGATGCAATCCGCACCCATAGATTTTGCCTTTTCAAAATAATCCTGTCCACTTCCATTTATCACTGCTAATCTTTTTATGATTTTATCTTCATTAGCAGAATATCTAAGCATAGGAATATTTAATTTAGATTTAAGATTTTCTATTACTTTGCTTAATAAAATTGGGTTTTCTAGAGTTGCTATTCTTCCTATCCCTGAGTTTTCACTAGTTTTATCTATAATTTCACACTTACTATAGCCTAAAATACCCATTAGTTTAAAATTTAATCCATCATTTATTGAATCTAAATTTGTATGACTAGAATAAACTCCTATTTCATTTTCAATAAGTTTTATTAATTTTTTCCCGAGCAATGTTTCATCTGTAATATTATATGGTCTTTTAAATAATATAGGATGATGTGTTATTATTAAATTACAATCGTTTTGTATAGCTTCGTCTATCACATCTAATGTACAATCCAACGCTATCAAAACATTAGTTACTGTAACATCTGATTTTCCTACCATTAATCCTACATTGTCATAACTTTCCTTATATTCTAAAGGTACAAGCTCATCTATTCTATTTTTAATATCTAATATTTTTATAGACATTGTAATAGCTCCTTGAGTTTATCTATTTTAATCTTTAATTCTTTTTTTCTATTCATAGAAGAAATAGATTCACTTTTTATATAATTTATAACATTTTCATTATATGAGATTTTACTTTCTATATATTCTCTGATTAAAGGATGATTATTTAAGATTAATTCTCTTGGAATTTCATAGTATATTGGATCACTTTCAATAATAGATTTACTTTTCTCTACTTTCATTATCTCATAAAATATATTTTCGTCAATGACTAAATCTTCTTTTATTACTTTGTAATCATTTTCATACAAATATTTTCTCAAAATTTCTGGATTTTGAACAGGTTGAAGTATTGCATAGTCTAAAGAATCAAATATATCTTTGTTTTCATTTATTATATCACGAATAAGATTTCCACCCATTCCAGCTATTATTACAACATTAACTTCACCTTTTTTTATTATATTAAGACCTGGACCTAACCTTGTCTCAATATTATCTAAACTAGCTGCTTTTATATTTTTATCTGCTTTTTCTAGCGGACCTATATTTATATCTGCAGCTATTACTTTTTTGCATATACTTTTTTCTATAAGATTAATAGGTATATATCCATGGTCCGTCCCAATATCTGCTATAGCATCACATTCATCTATCATACTTATTATTTTTTCCAGTCTTATACTTAAATCCATAAAATCACCTCTAAAAAAGAAAAAGCACCTATCTTGGTGCTAATCCAAATAATCTTTTAACTTCTTACTTCTACTTGGATGTCTTAATTTTCTTAAAGCTTTTGCTTCTATCTGTCTTATTCTTTCTCTAGTTACGCTAAATTCTTTACCAACTTCCTCAAGTGTTCTAGCCCTTCCATCATCAAGACCAAATCTAAGTCTTAAAACTTTTTCTTCCCTTGGTGTTAGAGTATCCAAAACATTTATAAGCTGCTCTTTTAACATTGTAAATGCTGCTGCCTCAGCTGGTGCTAATGCATCGTCATCTGGAATAAAATCACCAAGGTGACTATCTTCTTCTTCTCCTATTGGAGTTTCTAATGATACTGGTTCTTGAGCTATTTTCATTATTTCTCGAACCTTATCCACTGGCATTTCCATAACTTCTGCAATTTCCTCAGGCAACGGTTCTCTTCCATAATCTTGAAGAAGAGTTCTTGAAACTCTGATTAATTTATTTATTGTCTCAACCATATGTACAGGAATTCTTATAGTTCTTGCTTGATCTGCTATTGCTCTAGTTATTGCTTGCCTTATCCACCATGTAGCATAGGTACTAAATTTATATCCTTTTCTATAATCAAATTTTTCAACTGCTTTTATTAATCCTAAATTTCCTTCTTGTATCAAATCTAAAAAAAGCATTCCTCTTCCTACATATCTTTTAGCTATACTAACTACTAATCTTAAATTAGCTTCTGCAAGTTTCTTCCTAGCTACCATATCCCCTGCTTCAATCCTTTTAGCCAATTCAACTTCTTGCTTTGAATCTAGTAGTGCTACCTTTCCAATTTCCTTTAGATACATTCTTACTGGGTCATCTATAGATACTCCATCTGGAACACTTAAATCTAATTTTTTCTCTTCAGTTCCTTCTTCCTGAAGCTCTCCTATTACTTCTATTCCCATAGACTCTAACACTTCATATATTTTTTCAATTTGTTCAGGTGATAAATCTATCTCTTCTAATTCATTCATTAATTCTTTATAAGTTAATGTCTTATTCTCTTTACCCTTATCAATAAGTTTCTTGACAATTGACATTTTATCTACTTTATCTAGTTTCTGTTTTTTATTTTCCATTTTTTACCTCCTTTTCATTCATGCTTGTAATTTTCTCTCTTATCATTTCTAGTTCTTTAGATAAATTGGATGCTTTATCCATATTATTTTCCATTAAGCTTTGGTTAAGTTGCTTCATAATTTTCCTTTTCGACTCCTCTAACTTATATTTTTCTATTTTCTGAATATAATCGTCTATGAGCTTCTCTTGCATATTATCATAAATAACTTTATTATTTAATATGCTCACCCACTCTCTTGAGCTTTCCACATCAGTACACTGAGATTCAATAACAAATAAAAAATTATCTTTTTTCACATTTTTTATTATCAATCTATATATTTTTTTATGACTAGGCAAAACAAATAACTCATCTATATTTTTAGCTACTATATATTTAAAAGCAATATCGTCATCTATCATAAGTTTTAATATATTTCTTTCTGCTTTTAAATATGCTGGTTCTATAAATAATTTTTGTCCAATATTTCCATATATATTCATTTCTTTTTGATTTTTTACATTTTTTTCTATATTGCCCTCTAGCATATCGTATATTGCCTGTTGA
>JBGUER010000109.1:0-10797 GCA_041821285.1 Clostridiaceae bacterium | reverse complement strand
AATTGGGATAATTATAAGAGTTGAAATAGAATAGCCTACTTTGTCAGTGAATAATATTATAATTAATGTTACCCCAACTAATGAAAGCAAAGAAATTGTTTTTTTATAGTTTTGCACATTTTTCATTAGTATCCTCCATTAGTACATAATATTTAGATTTTTCTTTATACATCTCATTATCAGCTAAATTCACATAAGACTCTAAGTCTAAATCAGGAGTGAACTCAACAACCCCGCTACTTATAGAATTAATATAAGTTTTTATTTTACTTTTGTTATATAATTCAAGTGAATTCTTTATATTTTTAATAGTTTCTAAAGCTTTTTTATAATCATTGTTTGGCATAATTAGCAGAAATTCATCGCCACCAAGTCTTACTAAAATATCAGTGTTGCTAATGTTTTTATTGATTATATTCGTAACATTTTTAATTAAAATGTCTCCTTCATTATGTCCATAAACATCATTAACTTTTTTTAGAGAATTAATATCTATGTAGGATATTGAAAGTAATAGCTTGGGATTTTCTTTCACATAATTTATTTGTTCTTTTAATTGGTAAAGACCGGATCTTCTATTAAAGATATTTGTTAAACTATCTTTATTTGCATAATAATTTAGCTTGTCTTCTATTTCTTTTCTTTGCTTTATTTCAATTTTAAGTTTTTTTAGTAGACAACTTATATGTCCAATAACATAACCTAAAATCATTTCTGAAAATACAATAATTAATCCTTGATAAGTAAATAATAGTGATATTTTTATATCAGAGATATTAGTATAAATAATCATTACGTAGGGAAACGCTAAAATGCCTGTTATTACTCCCATTTTAGTACCATACAACCAGGAAATAAATATAATAGGTATTATGTTAAACATTCCTGACAATGTATGAAGTTTAGGAAATGAAAAAACTAAAAATATGGTAAAAATTACTATTGAAAGTAAAACAATAGATATTTTTTTTCTTAAGTTATTCTTCATAAGTTACCTCCTAAATCTAATAACATAATTATACATATTAAGTTATAGTTTTACAAGTTTTAATAAATATAGGTATAATTAATTAAGTTGCTTTTCTATTCTTTTTGTACTTAGATAGTTTGTCCCCCACACACCTGTTATTATCATAATAGAGCCTATAATATGATAATACTCAAAGCTTTCATTTAGAAATATAATACCAGCAAATATAGAAACTATAGTTGAAATGTTAGCTATTACGGAAGATTTTGAAGCATCTAGTTCAGAAATGGTATAATTTAGTAAAAAATATGCCACTATAGAAGAAAAAACTCCTAGATAAACTATTGATATTATAAAATTGGTATTATGCAAAGGCTTAAAATATGAAGATATAGAATTATTTTTTAAAAGGCTTATTAAATACAGTATATTGAATACAAAGGCCCCTTCTATCATCATAGAATATGTAAGCTCTATAGGTGTAAACTCTGTTGAAAGCTTTCTTGATATAATAATAAAAGCTGATGCAGAAATAACCGCCCCTAAAAGAAGCGCAATTCCAAGTAAGCTTCCATTACTTGAGTCAGAACTACTCATGAGTCCTATGAACATAACTCCGCCAACAGAAAGAAATATAAATATAAGTTGAAGTTTTGAAGGTTTCTCTTTAAGAAAATAAGAAGAAAAAATAACTACAAATATTGGGATAAGAGAAATCATAAGTCCCGCCTGAGAAGAAGTAGAAAATTTTATTCCATAGGTTTCAAAAATAAAATAAATAACCGGCTCCATAAATCCAAGGAAAAACAAACCCTTCAGATTCTTACCTTTATAATTAACTTTTATTACTTTAAAAAACAATAATACGGTCATTACTAATAGTCCAGTTAAAAAACGGAAAGATATTAGTTCTAAAGGTGCTGCAGAAACTAGAGCTTTTTTAGAAAACAAAAAGCTAAATCCAAATATAAATGCGCTGACAAGTCCAGCAAAAAAAGCTAAAGTGTTATTTTTATTATGCATAGTAATCTCCCATCCGTTATACGATTTAAAATGTTATAACTAGATAATTGTATTATAAAATAAGGTTTCTTACAACATATAAAAATTATATATATTAATAAGATGTGTTCCTATTGGACGCTTCTTAAGTAAAGGGGTGTTGACACATCCAAATAATGTATGGTATTATGTATATAATAAATCTCTTTGCGCTGCATTACATTCTAATTTAAGAATGCGAAATCAACAGTACAAACTGAGCAGGCGATGTACCTTTTCAAAAGGTGCGTGGGGCTGGGCCACACAATAAGTGGCAATAGATTGCAAATTAATGCACATCTGTGGGACAGTAGTATGTTCCATAGGTGTGTTTTTTATATTTATAGGAGCATATACTTTATAATGGAGTGACATAGAGCTATCAAAGCAATGCCAAAAGGCTAAAACGGAGGTAATTTTATGACAAGCAAATCAAGTATGGCAGGTTTATCATCTGCTAAAGCAAAAGAATTGCAGGAACAATACGGTAAAAATGAACTAGTAGCACAAAAAAAGGAAAGCTTTTTGAAAAAGGTATTTCATATTTTTTGTGAGCCAATGTTTTTATTACTGATTGTTGCTGCAATAATTTATTTTATTCTGGGGGAACCTCGAGATGGTGCAATAATGCTCATTTTTGTAATTGGTATCATCAGTATCGATATTATTCAAGAATGGAAAACTGATAAAACATTAAACGCACTAAAAGATTTATCTGCACCTCATATAACAGTAATTCGAGACGGAAAAGAGCTGATCATTGAAAGTGTGGACATTGTTCCCGGGGATATAATGATTATTTGCGAGGGGGTGAAAATTCCAGCTGATGGAATTGTAGCCAAATGCAATGACCTATGTGTAGATGAATCTTCATTAACTGGCGAAGCTGAAGGTGTTTGGAAAGTAAATACTGAAAGTGTTGAACCATCAACCGACTATTGGCGTAAAGATTATTGTTACGCAGGAACACTTGTAACTCAAGGATCAGCTAGTATTTTGGTAGATAAAATTGGTGTTTCTACTGAATATGGTAAAATAGGCAAAAATATCGCAACGGCTATAGATGAAGATACGCCACTCCAAAAACAAACAAGGAGTCTTGTAAAAATATGTGCTATCATTGCGTCTGTGCTTTTCCTATTAGTAGGAATGTTCACATATTTTAATATTCCAGATCATAGTTTTGGTGACAGAATCATAGAAAGCATACTTTCAGGAGTAACTCTTGCGATGGCAATGATTCCAGAAGAATTTCCAGTTATTTTAACAGTATTCTTATCAATGGGAGCATGGAGACTTGCTAAAAAACAATCTCTTATTCGTAAGTTACCATCTGTTGAAACTCTTGGTGCGGTATCTGTGCTTTGTGTAGATAAAACTGGTACCATAACAATGAATCAGATGTCAGTTCAGAACGTGTGGCCACTTAAAGATGATGATCATTCATTATGTGAAATCATGGGACTTGGTTGTGAAACTGAAGCTTATGACCCTATGGAAAAAGCCATGCTTTCATATTGTGAGAGTAATGGACTTACTAAAGAGAATTTATTTAGTGGAGAATTGATTACAGAATATGCATTCACAAATGAACTTAAAATGATGGGGCATGTTTGGAGAAGAAATGGAGAAATTGTAATAGCTGCAAAGGGATCACCAGAACGTATTCTAACAATATGCAATATCACTGATAAAGATAGAAAAATTGCTGAAAACAAAATTTCGGAAATGTCCATGAAAGGGCTTCGAGTAATAGCTGTAGCAACAATAAAACTTCAAACAGAAGCGGAAATTCCGTCATGTATCACTGAATGCTCATTAACATTAAGCGGACTTATAGGTCTAGCAGATCCACCAAGAGAAAGTGTTAAAGGTGATATTGCTGCATGCAATAAAGCTGGCATTCGTGTAGTTATGATTACTGGAGATAACGGCATCACCGCATCTTCCATAGCAAAGAAAATTGGTATGTTAAATAGTGATCATATTATTACAGGCGATATGATAAATGGAATGTCTGATGAAGAACTTGGTGAAAATGTTAAGGATGTTAGCATATTTTCAAGAGTTATTCCTGAACACAAAATGCGAATTGTAAAAGCCTTTAAGGAAAATGGAGAAATAGTTGCTATGACAGGTGATGGGGTAAATGATGCACCTGCACTAAAATATGCGGACATTGGAATCGCAATGGGCAAAAGGGGAAGTGAAGTTTCTCGTGAGGCTGCTGACCTCATATTATTGGATGATAACTTTACAACAATTGTAGAAACTGTAAAGGATGGAAGAAGACTTTATGATAATATTCGTAAGGCTGTGGGTTATGTTTTTACTATCCATATTCCTATTGCATTTTCTTCACTTTTAGCACCAATACTTGGGATTGCACCTGCTGCTTTATTTTTATTACCACTTCATGTTGTTTTACTTGAGCTTATAATTGATCCAACTTGTTCTATTGTTTTAGAGCGTCAGCCAGCTGAAATTGATATTATGGAAAGAAAGCCTCGTAATCCTAAGGAGAAATTACTAAGCACAAGAATTTTAATAAAAAGTGTAATTCAAGGACTTGTGATTTTTGGGGCATCCTTTGGAACTTATTTTACTACCTTACAAGTTCATGGATACGATGCAGCAAATGCAAGGGCAATGGGACTTGTGATTATTATGATTTCTAACCTATTTTTAGTTCAAGTAAATAGTTCAGAATATGATTTTGCTGTGCAATCTATTAAACGTCTAGCAAAAGATAAGGTTATGTGGGCAGCCAATATACTCACAATGATAGGGATTGTGGTAATTATATACACACCTTTAAATGAATTTTTAAAACTTGCTCCTTTATCATTAAATCAGTTTTTAAGTGTTCTTGGTATTTCTTTTGTAGCAGTGTTTTGGTATGAAATTGTAAAGATAAAAAAACACTTGGTAAGGAAAAACACTTATGATAAGAATGATTTATATGTTAATAATGCTTCTAAGGTGAGTAAATGAACCAATATTTAATTGAAACAAAATTATTAGACTATAATTCTATAGAAATACAAAAGTGCAAGAGTTAGAGAAATATCTATAATAAAAAGTGTCCCTGGTGCACAATGTCATTTAGTTAAGACATTGTCCTAGTGGACATTTTTGTGTTGTTGATAAAACAATTTAAAAAAATATATCTAATAATAGAAATCTTATATATATTTTTTTAATGATAATACAAACATATGTTTAAAATCTTCAATTTTGGTAATACTATTAATAGACTAAGAAATAGAAATGGAGGACATCACATGGAGATTTATAGTTTAGATAATAATTTTTATTTAGCAAAGGAAGATTTTCAAGGATATGATTTAAAAGAAGTTGATACCGGTAAAAATTACTTGCAAATGGATAAAATAATGAAGAGGCTTTTTACATTAAAAAACACTGGGCCTATTATAGATTTTTTTAATGCAGTTTATGGAGATAACATAAGCTATGAAGCTGAATTGTTTTATGAAAATACTGAGATAAATAATCCCGCGCTTCACAGAAATATGTATATTACTTTTTATTCTGATATGTATATAACAGTTAAGGACAGAAATAAGTTATATGAATACGCCATAGAATTTCAAACAATTTTTGAAAATGATATGTCTATAAGAATATTTAGATATAGTTTTGAGAAAGCGGTTAGAAATCCTAAAAAATCAAATAATAAAAATTATACGGAAATAACTTTGCCTAAATCTTATCTTATAGTTTTAGAGGAAGAAAAGGGTCTAGAAGATTTTATTACTCTAAAGATTAACAATCCCAATGGGGATGATATAACATATCCTATCAAGGTTTTGAGATATTGGACCTATGATTTAGAAAAATTGTACAAGGAAAATATGTATCTATTGTATCCACTTCAACTGTTCAAATTGAGAAAAGAAATGGAGCGTATAAGTAATAGTAAAAAAAATGAAACTGAAAAGCAGATAGGTATGCTTAAAATTCATGACAAACTAAAAAATATAGTAAATAAAACATTAATAGCTATTGATAAGGCATATTATGATGGTAAAATAAATATAACAGATTATAATGAAATGAATATTATAATAGATAATTTGAATTGTTATTTCGCAGATATGTATGGAAAATATGGAAATATAGAGGAGGAGGTAAAATCCATGGTAAAGAGTTTTTATGATCCTAAAATAAAAGAAGAAGGTAAGGCAGAAGGTAAAGCAGAAGGTAAAGCAGAAGGTAAGGCAGAAGGAAAAGCAGAAGGTAAGGCAGAAGGAAAAGCAGAGATTCTTATAAAACTCTTAATAAAGAAGTTCAGATCCGTTCCAAATGATTACATAGATAAAATAAAAAAACTTCCAGAATCAACAATAGAAAATATAGCAATAGATATTTTTGAGTTAGAGAAAGTTCAAGATTTAGAGAAATATCTATAATTCGAGGCGTCCCGGGTGTACAATGTCATTTAATTAAGACATTGTACTAGTGGACGATTTTTTTGTTTATAGGAACATATAATTTATAATGGAGTAACATAGAGATATCAAAGCAATGCCGAAAGGCTAAAATGGAGATAAAAAAAGTCCCTACATCTTTATTTTCGACATATTTCGCCAACGTAAAGAGAGAAAATATTTATAAGTGTATACAATAGTTTATGAATTGTGGATAAAAAATAGGAAGTGGAAGAAATAGTTGATAAATCTGGAACATTAGGACTAAACTAGTAAATCTTTAAAGAAAAAGGTTCGTTAATTTGGTTTTATTTGTATTGTAATTTTTTTGTCTAAATATACCCATATATGATAGAATAAAAATAAGATATTAACGCAAATAGAATGTAAGATTCTAAGAAATATAAAATTATGATGAGGTAGAAATGAAAATGAAGGATATTAGGATTTTAAATAAGAAAAAAGTAAGTTTATCAGAAATTGAAAAATTTTATAAAATCAATGAGTATGGAGAATTATATCATATTATTATAGCTCTTGTTAATGAAGGAATACTTATACCAATAAAAAATAGTGAACTTAATGGTAAAAGTCCTGCTTTATATTTGTCATATTGGGTAAAATCAATTGAAGAAGATAATTCTGTTTATTTTGAAGAAATAAAATTTAAGTTCAGTACTAAACTAGATACCAGTTACTATTTAAAAAATATTACTAAATATAAACAAGATAGGAAATACGTTTTGTTGCTTAATGAATTTTTTCTAAAAAATGAAGGTAAAATAAAGAATAAAATTTCACTGAATGAAAGAAGTTTTGAAATATGGGGAAGAGAAAAATTTCTAAAAAGTGAAGGTGGGAAAAAAATACTTAAAAATTTAGGATTAAAGGAATATGAATTAAATATCTATCTAACTCGCGAACCCCTTGCTTACTATTCTCATAGTAAAAAAGTTCCTCAAAATATTTTAATAATAGAGAATAAAGATACATTTTACAGTATGAGAAAGCATCTTCTAGAAGGAAACAATGAAATTATGGGAAAAGAAATATCTACATTGGTTTATGGTGGTGGGAAAAATATTAATAAGTCTTTTGAGGACTTCGATGTCTGTGTAGAGCCTTATATTTCGAAAAAAAATAATACTATCTTATATTTTGGCGATTTGGATTATGAAGGAATAGGAATATATGAATCCATGAAGAGAATATTTGAGAACAGATATAATATTCAACCTTTTGTGGAGGGGTACATGGGCATGGTTGATAAATATAGAAAAATGAAAATTTCATTACCTGAAACAAAAGAAGGTCAAAATAGAAATATTTCGGATGCTTTTCTAAGTGAATTTGCAAAAGAGTATAGAATTAGTATGTTAAAAATATTAGAAGCTAATAAATACATTCCACAAGAAATATTAAACATAGGAGATTTTTAGTGTAAATATGGATTATGAATTTTTGAAAAATTTTAATAGAAGAATGAAAAGAGTAGGTATTTATGCTATTTTGTATAAAAATAGTATTCAAAAAACAACTTGGAAGAAATATGGTTTTGAAAATTTGGATGAACAAACTAATTTAATTTTTGCAGTATTATTATACATTATGGAACAGTCTTTAAAGGATGAAGCTTGCACTTTAGATGATATAGGGGCTTTTATTGATAATATAAATATGAACTATTTTAAAAAACCTTTATCTTATGATGAGTGTAAAAGTTTGTCTGATTTTATCATAAATGCGATCTTATGTGATGACGGAAAGGCAATGTATTTTAAAGGATATGATTTTTCAGAGGCAAAATATAAAGAAATAAATGTAAGTTTTCTTAATAATGAAATCATATATATTGATGATACAGTGAGAAGAACTACTTATAAATTATCTAATGATGGTTATTCTTTGTTGCTATCTACTTTAGAAATGGAAACTAATATGCAACTTACTATTCACGAGTTTATTTTTAAAATGCACTTAGAAAAACAGAGCTATGATAAAGCTGTAGAAGAAGTTAAGAATATTTTTAATGTATTAAGGATTCAGTTGCAAAAAATGCAGGAGGCAATATTAAGAATAAGACAAAATGCTTTATCTTATTCTGTACAGGAATATAAAGAGTTAATGGAGGAAAATTTAAGTTCTTTAGATATAACTAAAAAAAAGTTTAACAATTATAAAAATCATATAAAAGAAAGAATTATAGAATATGAAGAAGAAGATATCAATATAAGAAAATTAGATAAAAAAGATAAGGATAATTTAGATTACTTAAAGGTTATAGAAAGTTATTTAGGAAGAGCTATTGATGAGCAGCAAAAGATTCTTTTAGTTCACTTTGATTTAAAAGACATTTATACTAGAGAATTAGAAGATTTGGCACAAATGTCTCTTATTAAAAGATTTAATTTTAGAACTGAAGTTTATGATAAGATTTTAAAAGATAGTAGTAATTTAGAAAATGCTTATCTTATATTTAAACCGCTTTTCAAAAAAAATATTAGAAAAAGTTATAATGTTAATAAATGTTTGCAGTATCAAAGGAACATAAAGAAAAAAGATATAGAAGATGATGAGGAAATGCTTTCTTTTGATGAAGAGGAATGGGTACTAGAACAGGAAAGAATTAAGAAAGAAAAGTTTGCAAAATATAAATCATCCTTAAAGTTAATTATAAAATTTGCGTGTAATAAAGGAGTTATATCTTTAAAGGAAATTAGTGAAATAGTTGAAAAAGATATAAAATTATTGGAACAGTTAATTCCTACAGTTGAAATTTTCAGAGAAATTATAATCGAACTTCTTAAAAACAAGGTTATTAATGTGCAGGAACTTAGAGAAGAAAAGGGAGAATTCACTGATGAAGGAGCTCTTCAATTCCAATTAAATGAGACTTTGTTAAATATTATAGAGGAAGATGAAAAGTTAAGAGATATTACAATAGTAACTGCAAATAAGGCTCTCAATGGAGAAAAAATCAAGTTTAGAGAACTAAAAACACAAAATGGTATAGTTAAAGTGGTAACTTGTTCTGACATAACTTTTGGAGTAAAGATAAACAATGGATAATTATTTAGTGGATTATAGGGAATACAGGAGGAATGTTAATGTCCTATGAAATAGAAGATATAAAGATAAGCAATAAAATTTTTTATTATTTATTAAAAAAAAGTGAGTTATCAGAAGAAAAGGAAAAAGAACTTTTTAGGGCTTATTCTGAAAACGACAGAGTTATGAATTTGGTGAAAACAGAGGCTGAAGATTATGAGTGTTTTGTAGAAAAATATGGTGGAGTTATTTATTTAATTCCAAAAGAAGATAATGACTTTATAGGATATTCTAAAGGTGAACTTAAATATGAGCTTTGTAAAAGTAATGCAAATGATAAAGATTATTATCTGTCACAATTTATTATTCTTACTATATTAGTAGAAATGTATGGTTCTCAGGGTAGTTCTGCAAGGTCTAGAAATTATTTAAGAGGTGGAGACCTTCTTAATATAATTTCAAATAGACTTAAAGAAGGAGTAGAAAATAATATAGAAGAAGAACAAGATAAAAATGGAATTGCATTTTCAAACATTTTGGAAAGATTTGAAGCATTAAAAAGCGCTGATAAATGGAGTAAATCCAAAACTACTAAAGAGGGATTTGTATACACCATATTAAAATTCTTAGAAAATCAAGGATTAATAGATTATATTGAAGCAGATGATATAATAAAAACTAAGAAAAAATTAGATAATTTTATGGATTGGAATATTTTAAACAAGAATAATTATGATAGAGTTTTAAAAGCTTTGGGGGAGGTAGTAGATGAGTAAGTTTAATAATCTCAGAGTTATTAATTTAAATTATAATAATAACACAATGAAAATAGATAATGAAATTTTTCATCTAAATGGAGAAAGTGTATTATTATCATTAAGAAATGGTGGAGGTAAATCTGTAATAGTTCAAATAATGATGGCTCCATTTGTAAATAAAAGATACAGAGATACAAGAGATAGAGAGTTTTCTAGTTATTTTACATCAAATATTCCTACGTATATTTTAGTAGAGTGGAAACTTGATGGTGGTACTAATTATGTACTTACTGGAATGATGGTAAGAAAAAGATTTTCAATTTCTGATGAAGATTCAAAGGATGACTTAGAAATTATTAATTTTGTTCATGAATACAATATAAGCAATCCTTACGATATTTCCAACATTCCTTTTGTAGAAGATAAAGACGGTAGGAAAACAGTAATGAGTTTTGGAAATTCAAAAAAATTATTTGAAGAATTAAAAAAAGATAATTATGGTAAATTTAATTATTATGATATGAGCAGT
>JBGUER010000108.1:10535-10806 GCA_041821285.1 Clostridiaceae bacterium | reverse complement strand
AAAAAAATAGGGAAAAGAAGCTTATTACAATGGTCATAATAAACCCTTGAACAAACTTCACCCTATAAACCAACAAAGTTGAAAAATCAAAATTATAATTTAATCTGTATAAAGAAAAAATCATAACAAGTAAAACAAGTAGAAAAACCATAAATACATTAAATAATTTTTTAAACATAATATTCTATTATCCCTTTCAAATATTTAGCTAAATTCATCTTAAGTTTAGAAGAAAAATGGAACTCCCATATCATCAAAAGTATCCTTCATC
>JBGUER010000108.1:0-10525 GCA_041821285.1 Clostridiaceae bacterium | reverse complement strand
TTAAATACTATTAGCTAAATCATCAAATTCTCCATTTTCTTTATACTGCTTTAAAAATTCATTTACATTCTTTTGTAAATCTTCATCTTCTTTTCTCATAGCAATTCCCCAATATTCAAAATCATCTTGAAATGGTTCTAAATTAACCCTTGTTGTTTCAATATATTTTTGCCAATTTTCATATACAGTTAATTGATCATATATAAACACATCAGCTTTTCCCTGAGATACATCAAGGACACATGCACTAACGCTGTCATAAACATTTATCTTAGCATTTTTAAAATGTTCAGATGCATAAACATGCCCTGTAGTTCCCTTTTTTACGGCTATAGTAATATTACTATCATTCAAATCATCAGCAGACTTAACGCTAGAATCCTTATTTATTAAAAGTGATAAATAAGACTTTGCATAAGGATCAGAAAAATTAACAACCTTCCCACGTTCCTCTGTTATTGTCATAGAAGATAAAACCATATCTATTTTATTTGTAGTTAAAGCTGGTATAAGCCCAGTATAAGACATATTTTCGATTTTTACAGGTCTATCTAAATACTCACCTAGTGCCTTAGCTAAATCTACACTTATTCCAGTAGGATCACCATTTGCATCAGTGGTTTCAAATGGAGGATAAGCAAGCTCCATTCCAACTACTATCTCATCTTTATCATTATCACTTGTTCCTTCTTTACTACTTGAACACCCAACTAATGAAACTATCATCAAAGCAAAAGCTATCATTATACTTATTTTTTTATATTTCATACTAACACTCCCTTAATTAATAATTACTTTCTATTAATAACATTACTTATTTACATTGTACAACAAAATTAAATATAAATAAACTTTAGTTTTCATTCTTTATATTTTACCATAATCTTATAAATTATTCACCAAATATAACCTAATAATGATATAATATTTATGAAAATATAAAGAAGGTGAAGTATTGAAAACTAAAAAGAAAAGAATAGGAGATAAACCAGGAACTCTTGTCTACACAGGAAATAGAACCGAAGTTACCTCATCTATCACATTAATAAAATACAATTCTACGAACTATAAAAAAATAGAAAATTGCAAATTAAATCAAGTATTTAATTTAGATACTAATGAAATTAAATGGGTTAACATAGATGGCCTTACTAATGTAGACATAATAGAATCCATCGGTAAAAAATTTAGCCTAAATCCATTGATTTTAGAAGATATATTAAGCACAAATCAAAGACCTAAAGTAGATGAATACAAAAATTCATTATACATTGTAGCTAAAATGCTCTATCTTGATAAAAATACTTATGAAATAAAAAAAGAACAAGTAAGTTTTGTCCTTTGTAATGATTATATTTTTACATTCCAAGAATACAAAGGTGATGTTTTTGATAATGTACGAAATCAAATAAAAGCTGACAAAGGTGAAATAAGAGATTTAAAATCAGATTATTTACTATACGCCCTTTTAGATTCTATAGTAGATAGTTATTTTGATGTTTTAGAAGAGATAGAAGATAAAATAGATGAAATAGAAGACTCACTAATGGATAATCCATCTAATGATACACTACAAAACATATACAAATTAAAAAGAGCCATGTTATTGTTAAGAAACACAATATGGCCTACTCGGACTATGGTAAGTACTTTAATAAAATTTAAAATTCCACAAATAAAAGATGAAACTAATTTATTTCTTCGAGACCTTCAGGACCATACATATCAACTTATAGATACTTTAGATATATACAGAGAATCTTTATCTGGAATGCTAGACACCTATTTATCTAGCATTAGCAATAAAACCAATGACATAATGAAATTCTTAACTATATTTTCCACCATATTTATTCCTTTAACCTTTATAACTGGAATATATGGTATGAATTTTAGTCATATGCCAGGAATTAACTACAAACATGCTATGCCCATATTTTACTTAATAAGCATCATATTAACTTTTAGCATGCTATTATATTTCAGAAAAAAGAAATGGCTTTAAACTTTTATATCGCAACCTATAACCCCTACAATTTTATTTAATCCGTCTCTTATAGGTAATGAAACTGTAATGCATGGATTTTTAGTAATAGCAGATATGTATACCTTTGATATATATCTGTCACCTTTTATGCTCTTTGTGAACCAGTCCCTAACTAATGCATTAGCTATTCCTTCCTTAGGATTAGAATATATAAATTTACCATTACTTTCATTAGTCCAAATTGCTTCAATAAAATCATTATTAGTTAAAAATTCATCTAATATTTTTTTATGATTATTCACATCTTTTGTCTTTAAAATATCATTACTTAAAAGATTAGATTTCATCAAATTTATAGCTTTATCTGATAATCCTTCCATAAGTTTTGAATTTATTTTCATTGCATTAATAGACTCTTTCTCACTAATGATAGTAAGACTGTTAGACGCATATTTCAATCTATCACTAAGCTCTGAGATATCCTTCATATTACTCTTTTGATCCTTTATAGAACTATAAACCTTCTCAAAATCGCCTAATGATTTTACAGACACCTGGTCCACCTTACTGATTTTATTATATATACCATTAGAAATTTCAAATTGTTCATTAGAATTTTTCATTATATCTTTTATAAGCTTCTCAACATCATCAAAAGAATCTTTTATGGAAGTAAGTGACCCTTCAATATTTTTAGAATAATTTGCACTATTTTGCACATTAGCAAAATTCTCTTCAGCCTGTATAGTAACCTTTGCCATATTGTTTGTTATATTATCCAAAAGTTCTGATATTTCACTAACTGCCTCATTACTACTTTCTGAAAGTTTTCTAATCTCAGATGCAACTACACTAAATCCCCTTCCACTTTCTCCAGCGCTAGCTGCTTCAATAGATGCATTCAATGATAATAAATGTGTTTGTCTTGAAATATTATCAACAGTTTCTAAAATTCTATAAATTCTTTCTGATGATTTGTTTAATAAATCTATGTACTCTACAGTTATTTTAGTGGATTTTTCAATATAACCTATAGACTCTACCATGTTTAATATTTCTAATAAACCTTCATTTATATTTTCCTTAGATTTATGCCGTACTACTTCCATATCTTTAGATGATTTTTCTACATCTTCTAATAAATTATTTATTAGCTTTACATCACAAACTGTTTCCTCAAGATTTTCTCTATTTACATTGTTTAAATTAGATATTCCTTTAGCACCTGAATAAATATCTTCAATAGAATTATTATTTTCTTCTAACGTAATAGACATTTGCTTCGAAGCGGCTGCAATTTGATTTGAAGAAACTTGCATTTCAAATATATATTTTAACAATTTTTCTTTCATAGCAACACTTAATTCAGCAAGTTTTTTATAATTTCCTCTAAAACTGGCCGTATCAATATCAGTATCATATTTTCCTTGTTTTAAATCTTCTAAAAACAACACTATTCCCTTTAATCTAAAACTTTGAACTTTCCTTAAAATAAATAAGAAAGCAAAACAAAACACCAGATAAATCAATCCGTTTAGCCATAAAACAGACACTAAATTTAATTGAAAATACAAAAAAGATAATAAAGAAAAAAGAACTACAATAAGTTCATACATAAGAAAAGCCCCCTTGGAAATGAAAATATAAGAAATAAGAATATTTTTATTTTAATAATTGATTTTAACATAGAAACGAAGAAATGAATTTAGAAAAATAAATCTTGCAAAAATTATACCATAAGGTATGTTTTTTTACAAGACTTATAAGTTTAGTTTACTTATCTAATAATTTTCTATTTCATCTTTTGGGGTTAAAACTATTAACGGAGATTTTGAAGGATTAAGCCATTTTAATATGCTAACCATATTAGAAGAACTTACCCCTACGCACCCTGCAGTATAACCTGATGATACATGAAAAAATATAGCAGAACCCTTGTAAGGTATTCTTTCTAAAGTATTATAATTTATTACAAAAGCGTAATCATATGCTGATATATATAAATTTTCAGCAGAATTCCACAAGCCATCATTTTTATCTTTCTTTTGCCAGGTATTATAAAATGATGACAAACTATCATCCACCCAAACATCATTATTATTAGTTTGGATATAATTCATTGCAGTGCCAGGATTATCATACCTTCCAAATGCAGTACCAATTGTGTAAACTCCTCTAGGGGTTTCTGGTAAGCTTTCCTTCGCCTCCACAGCAAATCCACCTTTTCCAATAAATCCATTAATATCTAAAACTTTATTCCATTTTCCATTTATTTTTTCATATGTTGTAACCTTTGCATAACTAGTATCGTACCCTTCTGCAGTTACAATAATAACCTGGCTTGAATTACCTATTGTTTTTAGTTTTTCCACATCAAGCAATGTAACCTTTTCTTCAGGCTTAGCCTCAGGTTGTTGCTGAGGCGAAATCTCAGTTTGTTGCTTAGAAGGCTCAGGTTCAGTTTGTGGTTTAGTTTGCGTTTTAGTTTGTGTTTCAGTGGAGGAGGCAGGTTTAGTTTCAGACTGAACTTCAGGCTTGTCCACATTGTTAGTTTTAATCTCTATCTCTTCATTTGAAATATCTTTTACAGAACCAGCAAATCTCTGCTTTAAACTATCTGGATTTACATTAGATTTTTCTATTGCATAGTTTTCTATATAATTTCTGTTATTTGCTAAATCTAAACTTCCATCTTGTCCATTATTTATGCTCTTATAGATTATAAAATATTTTGCAAAAATACTTACAGCTAAAATAGAAACAAATATTATTACATATTTTTTCATAATCAACACCCTTCGTTTATTTTATAATATACTTTTAAAATATTTTTGAAATATTCTTGAAATATTCTTAACAATTTTCAGCGCAAAAATATATTAACTCTTCTGTGTTTTTCCATCCTATACAAGGGTCTGTAATAGATTTCCCGTATATATTCTCCCCTATATCTTGTCTTCCGTCCAAAAGATAACTTTCAATCATAAGACCTTTAATCATATCTTTTAAATCATTATTATATTTTCTATTTGTAATAACTTCTCTTGATATCCTAGGTTGTTCTAAATGTTTTTTCATAGAGTTAGCATGATTGCAATCCACTATAATAGATGGATTCGTTATCTTAGTCTTATCAAATTCCTCTCTAACATAAATTAAATTTTCATAATGATAATTAGGAATATTCCTTCCATAAGAATTAACTGCTCCTCTTAATATCCCATGAGCTATTGAATTACCATCAGATTGAACTTCATATCCATTATATATAAATGTATATTTATTTTGAGCTGCTTTTATAGAATTAAACATAACAGAAATATCACCACTAGTTGGGTTCTTCATTCCAACTGGAATATCAAGTCCACTTACAGTTAATCTATGTTGCTGATTTTCTACAGATCTGGCACCAATAGCAACATAAGATAAAAGATCATTTAAATAAATATAATTTTCAGGATAAAGCATTTCATCAGCAGCAGGCATATTATAATCCACTAATGATCTCCTATGTAGCCTTCTTATCGCCTTTATTCCTTCTACAACATCAGGCTTACAGCTAGGGTCTGGTTGAATCATCATTCCTTTGTATCCAACTCCTGTAGTTCTTGGCTTATTGGTATATATTCTTGGAATTAAAATAAGCCTATCTGAAACTTTTTCCTGAACTCTAGCTAATTTTTCAATGTATTCACAAACTGGTTCTTCCCTATCAGCAGAACAAGGTCCTATTATTAAGATAAACTTATCCGATTTTGATGTAAAAACATCTTCTATTTCCTTATCCCTTGCTTTTTTATTTAAAAGTGCCTGCTCAGGCACAGGAATCTCCGCTAATATTTCCTCAGGACTTGGTATTTTTTTTACGTATTTTATGCTCATTTCATCCTCCACCCACTATTATTTTTCTACATATTTATGTATTTTCTTTATTTATCTTATGTATAACTATACTTATATATTTAGTTTTGTCAACTCGTGTTCAGAATTTTCTTTTAAATTCCTACTGTTCAGAATTTTGTACATATAATAATTTGGATTAATTTATTCAATTTTCTATTAAAATTATAAATTGTTTATTTATTCAAACTTTCTATCCTTCTATAGTACCTTTGCTCATCATATGCCAATGTTCACAATTTTGTACATTTCATTAATAATATTTTTTTATACATTATATACCAATCAAAATAAATATTATCAATTATATTAGTATAAATATAATAAATATTCACATACTATACTTAATAGTATATTTTATGGCAATTAAAAGCCAATATTTATTTTCAAAAATTTATATGGAGGAACTTTCATGGGTTACGAATCATTTATAAAAAATATTATAAAAATCAAACATAAAGACGGGATTCATTGTCCTGATTGTAATAGTGAAAATATATATAAACATGGTAAATATAGAGGTCGTCAAAGATACATATGCAAAGATTGTTCCAAATCTTTCAACGACTTAACCGGAACTATCTTATCTGGTACACATAATATAAACAAATGGATAGGATTTCTAGATATAATGCAAGAACGAAACACATTAAGAGAAACTTCAAAAAAACTTGGTATTGCTCACACAACTATTTTTTATTGGAGACATAAAATGTTAAGATCTCTAAATTACGATGATAAGAAAAAATATGATGGATTAGTTGAAGTTTTTCAACATCCTTATCCATTAATAGATAAAAATCCTACTCATCATTATCAAGATAGACGCATGAAGACCTGTCAATCCTTAGATGCCGGCGATGCATTTTTTCCTAGATTTTGTAACAAAGTTAGCTTTATATTAACTTATGAGCCAAATGGTAGAATAGTATCGAATATATTAGAAGATAGAGCTAGAGATTCTAAATACTTAGATTATTTCAAATCTCGAATGGGCAAAAATAATACATTTTGTCTTTGGTTCGAAGCGCCCTTGAGCTATGTATTGAAAAAAGAAAGCCGTAAAAACAAAAACATAAAAGTATACAGCCGAAATGATGCTGAATTATTATTTAATGCCAACCACGCTTTTAAATTCTATCGTTCTTATCTATCTTGGCAAAATGATTTTAAAGGTGTGTCAACTAAATATTTAACCGACTATATTGCTTGGTATAAAAATCTCACAAACTTTAATTTCACAAAATCCGCAACTAATAGCTATGAACTTATCAAAGAAACTTTTAAATCAGAAGAAAAAATAACAAATTGGAGTGTTTGTCTTAGTAATATGCTATAGAATAATTTTTAAAAATTAAATTTATTATAAAACTAAATATTGTTATCATTTACCCACAATTCTCTGAACAGTGACACTGAATACTTGAATAAATTTATCTCTATCTCTCCCCCACAATATTATGAACACTGGCATATGATGCTTGAACACGTATATATCCATTCCCACAAAACTTCCATTAAATTTATTCAATCATTTTTATGCATCTTTTTGCCTATATTTTTGCCCATATCTATCTTCCACAATTCTCTGAACACTGGCATATGATGCTTGAACACGTATATATCCATTCCCACAAAACTTCCATTAAATTTATTCAATCATCCTTTCACCTAAAAGTGCAAAACTTTGCAAAATTAAATATGCTTTAACATCAAATTTAATCGCCGCAATCGCAGACTCAGCCGCACCATTAGCCGCAGAACCATTACCTGCGATTAACTCCATAGCTTCCTCTTTAGATACTAAAACAACTTCTATATCTTCATCATCCTCAAGATAATCATAAGATATATCTCCTCTACATGTGCAATATACCATAGAAAAAGACTCATCAGTCATTCCAGCGGAAGCATAAATAGCTCTTTTGGTTTTATTATAATTTATATCTATAACATCCATTCCCGTTTCCTCTTTAAGTTCCCTTATAGTAGAAATTTCCATACTTTCATCTCCATCTATAAGACCTGCTGGAAGCTCATAAACATAATCATTAAGGGGAATTCTAAACTGCCTTATAAAAACAAGCTTTTTCTGATCTATATTGTATGCTACAATAACAACTGCATCCTGTTTTTCTTCTCTATCATTAAATATTTGTTCCTTCAATATTTCATATTTTTTCCTAGAAGCTATAGTCCAATGCTTAGTATCACCTTTTTTATTTTTATATGTAGCGTCATACAAACTCAAATATTTTTCTTCCTTTAAAATAGATAATTCTTCTATTCTTTTGTCCTTCATTTTTACACCTCATACATATCATATTTTATTTATCTCTGAACTTTATATAAATAAATCCACTTATGGCTAAACCTAAAACTAATCCTGTTAAAAAAGAAACTGTAGTAATTTGAATAAGTTTAGAAAATGTCATATACACCCTAGTCTCCATATTCTGCACCTCTAAAAGAGTTCTACTATATATTATGAAAACATTCTAGAAATGGGTACTGAATTTCAATCAACTTCTGCTCAGCTTCCAATCAACTTCCAATCAACTTCCAATCAACTTCCAATCAGCTTCCAATCAGCTTTCATCTAACTTCCTATTATTAGTCTAACCCTTTCTGGATAATCCGTTATTATACCGTCAATGTCGTATTTAGCAACTTCTTTAATATTACTATCAACATTAACAGTCCAAACCCAAACATCTCTATTGTTTTTATGAGCTTCTGTAACAAAATTATCAGTAAGCATACTTTGTCTTATAGTATAAAAATCAACATCCAAATAAGATAAATCACCAACGGATAAATAAAGTATTTGTCCTATTTTAATATCTGGATTTAATTCTCTAACTATTTTCAGAGTACTATAATCAAAACATTGAATATAGCAATCCTTCACTCTATCATTTTCTTCAAGCAAACTAACTACCTGCTGTTCTATTCCTTCCTCTTCTTCAGTATGCCCATCCGCCTTTATTTCTATAATTAATTTAACCTTACCATCAGTTTCATCTAATACTTCCTGAAGTGTTGGTATCTGTTCTCCTATATAATCCGGTGGTATTTTAGAGCCAATATCATACTTCTTGATTTCTTCTAAAGTAAGGTCGGACACCTTAGAAGGAACATTTAAAATTCTCATAAGATCACTATCATGATTTAAAACCACAATTTTATCCTTGGTCATCTGCACATCTATCTCTATAAAGTCTGCTCCCTCATCTATGGCATAGTTAATCGCACTCAAAGAATTTTCAGGATTATTATGCACATCGCCTCTATGGGCTGCAATCTTTATATTCCATCCTAATATATTGTTATTAAGTAAAAAATTTAAAGAAAAGAAAATCAATACTATAATAAATAAAACATATTTTAACTTAATCTTCTTTTTTGAAAAATACATTTTAATTCTACCTTCAAAATTCAATAAAAATTTCATCTTAGGTAGTTCTATATCATCTTGTATTATTTCTCCATTATTTCTCCTTAATTTATAAAAAACTCTTGTTATAAACGTAATATTCAAAGGGATTAAAAAAAGGCTTGCAAAATAAGTTACAAAACTTGAAAAAGTTATAAGTACCCTTTTAACCAATATACTATATTTAACTGAATTTATATAAGATGGAATATAGTTTATATAAGTTAAGAAAGTAAAAATAATTGAAAATACCACTATATTAGTAACAAACATATAAAATAAAATTTTAATTGTATTATGCTTGGTCAAATTAGAACTTAGTTTTATAGCTTCCTTAGAAGATTTACCCTCAATTATAATAAAATGCAGAACAAATATCCATCTCAATATTGCATATATTATTAATATAAAACCTAAAACGTATAATCCTAAATATATATCAGGATTATTTATTTTGCTATTAAACATTATTAAAAGATTATAATTATTTAATAAATAATCAGATAATGGTGTATCTATAAATGGAAGCAATATAAATAGAAAAAGAAAAAGCTGAATCATTCCAAAACCAAATATCTTAGGTAAATTTTTTATTGTTATAAATAAAGCTTGAAATATAGAAACATCTTTATCAAAATAATTCTTTTGAGCTAGGATAATAATGATACCATATTCTAAAAACATAATAATAATAGAAATAAAAAATGCAAAAACAAAAGCCCCTAACCCTTTATAACTAAGCACAACTTTAAATACATCTGCATTTAGCAAAGACCTTGAACCCATAGTATTAAGAATCTTATTAAAAACATAAGAGTTAATGGGAACAAATAAAAAACCGGTAAAAAATATTAAAATAAATTCAAACATAAAATAAGTCTTAAACTTGTCTTTAAAATCCTTAATGCTTTCTATAATTAATTCAAAAATAATAACACCTTCCCCACTCTAATTGACAAGTTACCATCATCAATTTTTCACTTCCAACTTCAAACTTCAAGCTTTCCACTGTCAACTTTCAAGCTTTCCACTTTCCACTGTCAACTCTCAAGCTTTCAACTCCAAACTCTCAACTCTCCACTCTCCATTTTTAACTTTCTCCCGTCCTTAATTATATCACATCCACAAAAAAGGCAAAGACCTAAGTAAAAATTTCACCTTCTACTTAGGTCTGTATCTTAATACATCAAACTCTGAAAAGT
>JBGUER010000107.1:0-10892 GCA_041821285.1 Clostridiaceae bacterium | reverse complement strand
CTTTTCATTTG
Organism: Clostridiaceae bacterium; assembly: GCA_041821285.1. Taxonomy (GTDB): domain Bacteria; phylum Bacillota; class Clostridia; order Clostridiales; family Clostridiaceae; genus JAJBWD01. Next base: position 10,881 of record JBGUER010000107.1, on the reverse strand, counting down.
ATTATTTTTCTTTTGATTGCTTTTTTTATAAATACTTTTCATTTGATTACTTTTAATTTGATTACTTTTCATTTGATTATTTACATTTAAGCTGTTTTCTTGAATTTTGTTTTATACATAAATACACCTAAAATAGAAATAAAAAGTCCTATTCCTATTAAAACTTTTATATCAAACATGCCACCTGTTTTAGGCAATTCTTTCCAATCAGAAAGAATTTTTTCATTAGAGATTTCTCCATTTTCAGCAGCCACATTAAAAATCAAATTAAATTTATTTTCTAAATTCATTGTTCTATTATCCGCTTCTTGATTTAAATTTATAGTTATTTCAAAATATTTACTTTCTCCTGGAGACAAAACAATATTAGGAGACAATTTAAATTCTTTTTTAGTTAACTCTGTAAAATTACCATTATAAATAGGATTATTTTTATAGTTCTCATCATCAAGTGTTATGCTGCACAAAAGATTTTCGTCAAAATATTCTTCTATACTTTCACTAACATCATTTCCTTTATTGTCAAAAACTTCACTTTCAATCATTAAAGTATTTATATTACATTTGTATTTTGAAGTGTTTTCTATGTAAAATCTTTTAGTTTCACTTTTGCCAGGATACCAAAACCCGTCATCATTATTAAAAATTGATTGTTTTTTTTCATTTTCTTCTGACAGTATAATCTTTATTCCATCTTCTTTTGCATCATCTGCTAATACTTTGAAATGACTAATTTGTAGCGCCGTTACAGTTATTAATGCTAAAGTAAAAATTAAAATTCTTAGTTCACCTTTATTTTTCTTCATCATATCACCTCATATAATATATTTATTGCAGCTTTTAACATTTTTTTATAATAAAATAACAAAAGCTTCAATAACCATAAATTAACACGTAATTTATTCAATATAATCATATCCATAAACTGATATGTATATACATTTTGTCTTTATATATTGTTAAGGCTCTACTATTTATTATAATCATTTTATATGTAAAATTTTGTAAAAGTATGAACCAAACCAAAATTATTATTATTTGGGGACAGGTATCAAATAGTTATAATGTTTATTATGTTTACGATAACGCAAAAGAACTCCTAGGAATTCATTTACTCCTAGAAGTTCTTTTTTATTCTATTGTGATTTTTCTTTATTGTGATTTTTCTTTATCAAATTCGCACCAGAAAACAACACCATTTTCTTCATTATATACGCCATATGGATTTTCATGTAATTCCATAATAGCTTTTACTATGGATAGTCCTAATCCAGTACCTCCATATTCTCTTGTTCTTGCTTTGTCTACTTTATAAAAACTGTTCCATATTTTATCTAAAGATTCATCTGGTATAATTGTGCCCGAATTAAACACTGAAACTTTTATTTTATCTTTCAAATCTTCTACATTAATTTTTATTAATTTTTTTCCTTCTACATGATTTAATGCATTACTTATAAAATTAACTAAAACCTGTTCTGTCATATAAATATCTGCATTTACTATTATTCCATCACTTGCAGTTATTTCTAAATCAACATTATTTTCTAGCATAAATGTGCTATTTTTCTTAATTATTCTTTTTATTAAATAGGATAAATTAAAATCTTCTCTTTCAATATTAATATTTCCTGATTCCATTTCAGACAGATTTAATAATTGCTTAACAAGTTTATTCATTTTGTTAGATTCATCCACAATAACTTCGCAATAATACATCTTATCCTCTTTATCCCCATTTATATCCACACGAAGCCCTTCTGCATATCCTTGAATAAGTGCTAAAGGAGTTTTTAATTCATGAGATGCGTTTGAAATAAATTTCTTTCTCATTTCATCTATTTTTCTTTCTTTTTCTATATCTTGTTTTAATTTTCCGTTTGCTTGATTTAATTTTTCATTACTATCATTTAACTCAGTTAATGATTTATCTAATTGATTTGAAAGAACATTAACACTTTTCCCTAATTGATCTATTTCGTCATTTTCCTTCACTATGAATTTCTCTGAAAAATCAAGTTCACACATTTTCTGAGTTATTTTATTTAACTTTATTATTGGTTTTGTGAATTTACCAGAAAATATAAATGAAATTATACTGCCCAATATTAATGTGATGAAACCAATAAACACAAAAAATTTATTAGCTATGTCTACACTTTTTACTATTGGACCTAATGGGGTTGATACTAATGCAAATTTATTATTCTTCAATAGATAAGACGCACTTAAAAATTCAGCTATTACCCTTGTATCATATTGTGTTTCTATTAAATACTCGCCTGGACTTAATTTATCATAATTATTATCAAAATTCACTTGTTGAGGAGATTTTAATTGACTTGCATCATATATTTCTTCTCTATAAGTTTTGTTTTCTCCATAAGTTTCATCATGAATTGAATTAAATATTATTTCTCCATATTTATTAAATAATGTAATATTTATATTACTAGTTCTACTAATTTTATTCATTTCTTCGAATACATTTATATCGTTTTCTGGACTTTCCGGGTTTTCTGAAACTATTTTTTCTAATTGCTTTGTTGTATCTATTAACATTTTCTTTTGCTCATAAATATAATATTTTTTTAAGAAAAATGAATTTAAAAATATTGATACTACAACAAAGAAAAGAACTAATAAACTTATGCTTACAAATAATCTTAATTTAACTGAGTTTTTCATCATACCACCTCAAATTTATATCCTAAATTTCTAACAGTATGAACATATTCCCCTTTTTCTCTTAATTTCAATCTTATTCTTTTAATATGAGTATCAACAGTTCGCGGGTCCCCAAAATAGTCATAGTCCCATACAGCATTTAATATTTTGTCGCGACTTAATGCTAGCCCTTCATTTTCAACCATGTATAATATTAGTTCAAATTCTTTTGGTGTTAGATCTATTCTTCGCCCTTCTACTTCCACATTATGTTTATCTCCATCTATAATAAGTCCTGGGTATTCATATATATTCACATTTTCTCCCTCAACTCTTCGAAGTAGCGAATGAACTCTAGCCACAAAAACTAATGGACTAAAGGGTTTAGTTATGTATTCATCAGCACCTACTGTAAATCCAAATATTTCATCAGCTTCTTCTTCTCTTGCTGTTAACATAATAATAGGCACATCTGAATTTTCTCTTATTATTTTGCATACTTCCCATCCATCATATATAGGCATCATCACATCTAATATTACAAGGTCGAATTTGCATTTTGAAAATTCATCTATTGCTTCTTTACCATCTGCAGCTTCAACTATTTCAAAACCATCTTTTTTAAGGAAATCAGACACAAGCCTTCTCATTCTACTCTCGTCATCTGCAACCAAAATCTTTTTATTTGCCATATTCTCACCCCATGAATATGATAACATATTGGGGACAGGTATTAAATATATATAATATACATTATATATATTTAATACCTGTCCCCTTATTTTGATAGAGTTTAGATTAATTTCTTTTGTATTGCTTTTTTATAACAACAGCTCCAAGCAGACTTATCAATATACCAAATAATAATAATATATTAAAATCCATTGGCGATCCTGTTTGTTCTATTATAGTGTCATTAGATTCCTCTAGTGGCTTTGCAACAATAGCATAGTCACTAAAATGTGTAGTTATAAATACTAGATATTCTCCTTCTATTGTGGCATGCATAGGGGTTACCTCTCCATCATCTGCTATATAAATAATGTCTAGCCCTTCTCTGCCAATTAAATTATCAGGGATTTTGATTTTCACTTTTATTTTTCCATCTGGCTGAACCTTTGTACTTCCTTTAAATAGTGATACATCATAAAGTGCTACTAATTCTTTTTCATTTAGTTCTTCATTTGTTTTGGAAGCTTTTTCTACATTGCTATAGGCAGATTTAAATTGTGTTTTACTTTCAGCTCCATCCGCTGCTATAGGAATTACCACTAAATAAACAGCTGGATTAAAATATGTGCCATCCACACCAGCTACAGTAGTATCAGTGGGTTTATCATAAAGCATTGCTAATATTAAAGCTTCAATAGCAGCATTTAATTTATTTAGTTCTTCTTCATTTATAGCTCTTTTCTGATCATCATTTAATTTTTCATAGGATTCACTAGCCTTTATTATCTGATCTTTATCTTCCCTTGTTATTTCAGAAGCTTCTGGAAGGTTGTGTGTTTTTTCTTTTACATCTTTAACTTCATTATCTAATAAAGTATATTTAGTTTCTAATGCTTTTATTTCATTGTCCATATTAGTTTTGTATGGCTCAGATAAATCCTCATGATCATCATATTCTTGTCTTATATCTTCAATAAGGTTTTTGGAGCTATCTGTATATGTTATATCTTCTAAACTTGGAAGTACTTTTATTTGAAAATTAAGTTTAGCTTCATTTCCTGCCATGTCTTTTGCCGTTATAGTATAGCTTCCTGGTGAGTCGAAGAATTTCCCACTAGTAAATGTGACTTCTTCTCCATCATCCTTTGTATAAACTAATTTGTCCATTTCGCCTAAACTGTCATCTGCATTTATTACTCTTCCTATAAAATATTTTGAGGAGTCTATGGCTCCAGATATTACTGGGTTTGTTTTATCCACTTTATATTCATCTGATGTAAGCTGTTTTGATATAGCACCATCAGTAATTCTCTTTAAATAATATGTAGCACTTTTTAATATGCCATCATCATTATTTAGTGTCAAGCTATTACTCCATGTGTTTCCTGTTAAAGCATTGCTATTACTAATGTTAAATCCATCAGGTGCAGTTAATGACACTGAACTTGTATACCAATTATTTATTCCTTGTGGATCGTTTAACACTGCCTTTTCTTCTACATTGTATTCCTTTATTTCAAAATTCGCTCCTGTTAGAATTACCAGCATATAATTATTTGCAAGGAAAGAACCGTTATCTATTATCGCTAAATCATTTTGATTTATTGCGTAACTTCCAATATCATTTCCACTATTCCTTGAAAGCGAGCCGCTAAGCAAAGGAACTTCTCCTAATATATTTCCGATATATGAATACTTAAGTACTGGATCTGCTTGTCCATATATTTTACTTTGATTAAAATCTGGAATTACTGTTAATGCCTTTTTATTAATGTTTGCAGTTGTACCTAATGGTTGTTCGGTTAAATTGTAATTATCCTTTGCACTTCCGCCAAGGGTAAAACCGCTGAACATCACAGATATATTATTTGCAACATCTTTGCTAACAAAGCTTGCCACTCCATTAACTATAGTTAAATTATCACCATCATAGTTTGATGATAGTTCTCCTGAACTTGCAATGATAGCATTTGCATTGCCATCATAAATTTTATCATTTACAGTAACCTCTGAAATACCTATATCTTTCTTTGATATTGTAAAGTCTTCTGTTGTACTTGCAGTATAATAATTATTATCTGACGCTGCACTTACTCTTACAGTATAGCTACCTGCATTTACTGGAGCTACCTCATCGTATGTGTTATCATCTGCATCTTTTTCTTTATACTCAATTTCCACTGCACCTTCACTATTGCTCGTATATGTAGGTACACTTACAGCAGTACCATCATAGATTTTTGAAATGTCATTACTCATTGTTACCGTAGCGTTTGGCAATTTACTATACACCGCTGTAAATATCATATCTTTCTGTATCTTAATTGTTGATAAATCCGTAGTAATTGTTGGTATATTTTGTGTAACTTCTGTAAATGTATTTCTATTAGTCCTATCTCCAAGTCCTAGTTGTCCACAACTATTAATACCTGTAGACCATACTGTATTATCATTTTTTAATATTATTGTATGATTATCACCGGCATAAATAGCTTTGACATCAGACATATCTGATACTTGAGTAAATATATTTCTAGCATCATTATCTCCAATTCCTAGTTCCCCATTATTATTAGCACCCGTAGCCCATACTTCTCCGGTATCTTTTAATATCATTGTATGATAAAGTCCTTCTGAAATATCTTTGACATCTGACATTCCTGTTACTTGAGTAAATGTATTTCTATTAACAAGATCCCCAAGTCCTAGTTGTCCAGCATCATTCTTACCCGTAGCCCATACTTCCCCGTTTTCTTTTAATATCATTGCATGATTGTAATCGTTGGAAATAGCTTTAACTCCAGACACACCTGGTATCTTAATAAATATATTTGTCAAAAACTTTTCCCCAAGTCCTAGTTGTCCAAAACCATTAGCACCTGCACCCCATACTGTTCCGTCAATTTTTAATATTATTGTAGAATTGCTACAAGTGGAAATAGCTTTGACATCAGCCATTCCTTCTACTTTAGTGAATATATTTCTATCATCCTTATCTCCAAGTCCTAGTTGCCCAAAAGCATTCATACCTGTAGCCCATACTGTATTATCAATTTTTAATATCATTGTATGCAAGCCACCGGTGGAAATGTCTTTGACATCAGATATTTCTGATACTTGAGTAAATATATTTCTATCATCCTTATCCCCAAGTCCTAGTTGCCCAAAATAATTATAGCCCGTAGCCCATACTTCTCCATTATCTTTTAATATCATTGTATGATATTTGCCTGTGAAAATATCTTTGACATTATCCATTCCAGGTACTTGAATAAATATATTCGTGTTATTAATATCTCCAAGTCCTAATTGCCCATAAGAATTACTACCTGCAGCCCATACTGTCCCATCATTTTTTAATATTATTGTATGATAGACACCTGCGGAAATTTGTTTTATGTCAGAATAGCTAAAGCCATCAAGTTTGTAGCCATTATTTGCAATAGCTCCAAAACTGCCAGGTAATGTCTCACCCTCCGTGACTTGAGTTGTTATTCTTGCCCCCGTGTTTGTCCCATCCGTTGCTATCCCGTTTTCTCCACCATTAATCGTAACATTGTATTGGACTGATTCTGGCACGCTATCCGCATATACCGATGCACTTGGTGATAGCATTATTGAAAACATCATAACAATTGATGTTGCAAAACTTAAACTCCTTTTGTTTTTCATTATACTCCCCTCTTTTTTTAATAGATTCAGTGAATAAACTTTCTCTATTTTATATATATGCTCTATAATAATGTTATTTTTTATGAATTCCTCTTATTTATTGTATTATAATACATATTATACGCTATCTTGTGAGTATTTTAAACAATTAATAACAAAATTAATAAAACAGACCCAAACGATTCATTTTTCGCTTGGGTCTGTTTCAAATCAATATAGATCTATAGTTAATTCATACTCTCTGTATTTATTATCACAAAATTTCCTGCTTTATCTGTGATTTTTGCATATATTATACTTTGGTCATTAGATTCTATTGTAAATGGATTTTCATAATTTGACCATGTACCTTCCGGATTATACTCTTCATTCTTAGATATATTTTGACATTCTATCTTTTTTAATCCCGATATATTACTATCTACTGTTATATTTATCTCTAAAGTTTTCATGTGAAATATTCCAAAACTTATTGTATTAAAAAATGATTTTAATTTCTTTTTCTCAATATAAATTTCAGGATTAATGGGCGCTGTCATATCTATGTTTACTTGTACTGTTTCAGCAATGGTTTTCCCCCCTAAAGAATCAACAACTCTGTAACTTACATAATTTTCCCCTTCTGTACTTACTAAAATCTCATCACCGTCTGCCCAATCTTCGTCGTTTACTTTAAATTGTAATTTTCCTTGGGATCCTGAAGTTTGTGTAAAACTCGCTTTTATGGTTTGACTTGAATTATACCAATTATTATGAGTATACTTTTCTTTATTTCCTATATTTGCCATATTAGGTTCCGATCCATCTATATCTACTAACACATCTACTTCATCTTCTATATTTTTTTTTGTAGAACTTGTACTTATTGCAACAATTTTTGATTGCTTTAAATTTTCTTGCTTATTATTTATTTCATCACTATCAACACTATAATTTTTAGGATTACTATTACATATTACAACAAAAATTGAAGATATTATTACTGCAAATATTATTGCTACTACAATTACACAGTTAGAACATATTTTTTTTTCCATCATATACGCCCCCATTTTTAATTATAGATAAAAAAATATTTAAGATTTCTCTGTTTACAAATGATAATACCACATTCATACAAAAAAAAGATTAAACCTTACCACTTGGTAAGATTTAATCTATAGTTTTTTGTCGTAATTATAGATTTTTAGGGATAATAAGAGTTATTTTTGTACCAATTCCTTTTTTACTTTCTATTTTTATCTCTGCTTTTATACTATCTATAACACCTGCCACTACACTAAGTCCAAGCCCTAAACCTTCTTGTGTTCGACTTTTGTCTATTCTATAAAACGGTTGAAATATTTTGTCCATTTCCTCTTGTTCCATACCAATTCCAGTATCCTCTATAATAATCACTATTTTTTTTTCTACTTTGTATTCAATTCTAACTTCTCCACAATCCTTATTATATTTAAAAGCATTGTCCACTAAATTATAAAGCATTCTATTAAATTGCAAAGGATTTATTGGCAAAATATAATCCTTTTCATCGCTTATTACTGTATATTTATAATTTTCTTCTCTATAAACACTATAACGATTTTTTAATTTCTCTATACTATCTTTTATACTGGTGGAGTATTCACCAATAGTATTGTTTCGAACATTTAAATAACTATTAATATTGTCTGTCATTTTTTCTAATTCATTTACTGCTTCTGTAGTAGTTTTAGTGTACTCTCTTTTTTCTTCTTCTGTCATATCATATTTTTCAATCATTTGATTATTAAGTTTTATTACCGACATTGGTAATTTTAAATCATGTCCAATTCCTCTGATTAAAGCAATTCTTTCATACTCCTTCTGCTGCTTTTCATAATCTTGCATTTTTTTAAAATAAGTCATAATAACAGCAGATAAAAGCCCAAATACATAAATAATACTGCCAATTTGAGGACCATTAATTATTGACCCTGCAAATCCCGGTTTGAATAATTTAGCAGCAACAAAAATAGCATATAAATTAAATCCTGCAAATATACTATAGGTAATGAGAAGAATCATACTATATGGCTTGTCCTTAATATACCCTATTAAATTCATTATCATTATAATTATGGCACCAATATAATATAAAATTATAAATGCACGTAAGTTCTCTTGAACTACATAAAGCTCTGCTATTATTGCAAATAGACTTATGTATATATAGATGTAGATTTTTTTTACCTTAAATTGATATAAAAAATAAATTAAAATTTGATACAAGAAATAATTCACAACATAAGTTAGTCTTTCGTAAAACAAATAATTGTTAATGGTAATTCCAAACAAATCCACTAGCAGTGGTAATTCACCAGAAACTATACATTTAAAAACCGAAACTATACTAATTAAAAGAATAATCAGCATATAATTAGCTTTGTCCCTATAATATAACAAACTACTTATTATTAAAATAATAATAAAACAAATCCACATTAATGTGTTATACATAGTTCTTAACGTAAGACTTTTTCTTATCATATCTTTTGTTCCTACAAAAAAAACAAGTTGTCTATTTATTTTATTATTTCTAACTATTTGTATTTTCACTAGATAATCAGCATTTACTTTTTTATAATCTTCTTTTCCCACATCAAATACACTATAAGCAAACTCTTCTGAATATCCATTTATTGTTTTATCATTATTTTGCGCTCTTATTTTGCCATTTACATAGATATCAAAAGGGTATTCCCCACCTTCATATATAAATGCAATACTTTTCATGGTTTCAGACTCTATAAAAAAAGTATTTTCTTTGTCATTATCACTTTCTAATAATAGTGTTTTTATAGAATCCTTTTGTATCTGATCGTCTGTTACTACTCTATCTACAACATTTATATAATCACTAGAATGTATATTTACACTATTAAAACTATAAAGCACAATAAGTCTTATTGCTATTAATAAAAATATAACTAAAGCTATTTTTTTTATTGTTTTTGCTGTATTTTTATTCATCAGTACTTCCATTATGTTTTTGATTACTATGATTACTATTATTTCTTTCTTGATTTTTCTCTTGATCTTTCTCTGATAAACAAACTACTAATCGATACCCTTTGTCATAAATTGTTTCTATAATAATCTCTTCACTTCCTATTTTCAATAAATTCTTCCTAAGCCTTGCTACTAATGTCTGCATACGATAATTTACATTAACATCTTCATTAAAGAAATCACTAAACTCAGTTTTATCAAGGTAGCTATTAACCTCATTCTTTTCGTACAATATTTTTAAAAGTTTTATTTGGCTAGGCTGAATAGTAAATACTTTTCCTTCACATTCTATTTTATTGGTGTTTATATCAAAATTTACGTCTCCCAGTTGATATACTTTTAGTTGAATGATTATTCTTTTTTTTATACTCCTTAGTTTATATATAAGTTCATCTAGGTCAAATGGCTTTGTTATATAGTCATCAGCCCCATTTTCATAAGAAATCATCTTACTTTCTTTGTCATCTAAAGCCGATAACATCAAAATTCTACTGTCACTATGTTTTTTAAAGAAAGGTATCAAATCATAACCATTACCATTTGGCAACATAATATCAAGGAGTATAATATGTGGTTTTTCAGCTAAAAATTTTAATTTTGCTTGAACTTCATCTAATGCACCAAATGCGGTATATCCTTCTTTTTCTAACATTCTCACTAGACTACGGTTTAATGATTCTTTATCCTCTACTACTAATACTTTTATTTTCATAGACTCCTCCTTAGTTTGCTCTCAATGACCGTTTTTATTGTAATGATATGTTTGAAAAGTGAACTCTATCCGTTTTCTTTAGGATCTATTTTCTTTAAAATCTATTTTCTTTGGAATCTATTGATTTA
>JBGUER010000106.1:0-11047 GCA_041821285.1 Clostridiaceae bacterium | reverse complement strand
ATTTTCAAGTTCATTATTTTTATCAAGAACAAAAGCCATTCCGCCACTCATTCCAGCACCGAAATTTCTACCATATTTACCTATTACAAGAACAATTCCGCCAGTCATATATTCGCAACAATGATCGCCTACACCTTCAACTACTGAAACAGCCCCACTATTTCTAACAGCAAATCTTTCTCCAGCTATTCCATTTACAAATAATTTTCCGGAAGTGGCACCGTATAAGATTGTATTACCAGCTATATAGTTGTCTTCTGCTTTGTATGGTGCACCATCTGGAACTTTCAGGACAAGTTTGGCTCCAGATAAGCCTTTACCAACATAGTCGTTTGAGTCTCCTTCTAAAATAAGAGTAAGCCCATGGGCACCATATGCTCCAAAACTTTGACCAGCTGAACCGTTGAAATTGTATACTATTGTATCATCGGGAAGTCCTTTTATTCCATATGCTTTAGCTATTTCTCCACTTAGCATTGAACCTACAGCTCTATTTACATTTCTTATTTCAAAGTTTCCACGAACTAGTTTTTGTTCAGTTAAAGCAGGTTCTGCAATGTGTATAAGAGTATGGTCAAGTGATTTATCTATTCCATGATTTTGTGCTTTTACACAATATGGTTTTATTCTATTTGGCATATCTGGTTTAAATAATATTTTTGAAAGATCTAATTGAGCTGCTTTTTTAGAATTAATATTTTCTTTGGTTTTTATTTTATCAACTCTACCAATCATTTCATTTATATTTCTAAACCCAAGTTTAGCCATATATTCTCTAACTTCTTGTGCTACAAATGTAAAATAGTTTACAAGGTAATCGCTTTTTCCATTGAAATTAGCTCTTAGACTTTCGTCTTGAGTTGCTATTCCCATATCGCATGTATTTTGATGACATTTTCTAAGCAAAGTGCAACCCATTATAACAAGTGGAGCTGTTGCAAATCCATATTCTTCTGCGCCTAAAAGGGCAGCGATAACAACATCTCTTCCTGTTTTAAGTTGTCCATCTGTTTGTAATACAACACGGCTTCTCAAATTATTTAAAAGAAGAACTTGATGGGTTTCAGATAGACCTATTTCCCATGGTATTCCTACATTTCTAATTGAGGATAGGGGAGCAGCTCCAGTTCCTCCATCATGTCCGCTTATTAGGATTACATCAGCATGAGCTTTTGCAACTCCAGCAGCTATAGTTCCAACGCCAACCTCTGCAACTAATTTTACTGATATTCTAGCATTTGGATTAGTGCTTTTTAAATCATATATTAATTGAGCTAAATCTTCTATAGAGTATATATCGTGATGAGGTGGTGGGGATATTAAATCAATTCCTGGTGTTGAATTTCTAAGTGCTGCAATATATTCATTTACTTTTTTACCAGGAAGGTGACCACCTTCTCCAGGTTTTGCACCTTGAGCTATTTTTATTTGAATTTCATCTGCATTGATAAGATAATTTACTGTAACTCCAAATCTTCCTGAGGCTACTTGTTTAATTGAACTTCTTTTGCTATCTCCGTTTGAATGAACTACGAATCTTGCTTCATCCTCTCCACCTTCACCAGTATTGCTTCTAGCACCTAGTCTATTCATAGCAATAGCCATAGTTTCATGAGCTTCTTTGCTTATTGATCCAAGAGACATAGCACCAGTACAAAATCTTTTTACTATTTCAGATACTGGTTCAACTTCACTTATAGGGATTTCATTACTATAATTAAAATCAAATAAGCTTCTTATTGTAGTTAAATTTTCACCTTGATTGTTAATAAGAGATGCATATTCTTTATAAATATTGTAATCTCCACGTCTTGTAGCAAGTTGAAGTTTTGAAATAGTAGCTGGATTAAATAAATGGAATTCACCATCTCTTCTCCACGAATATAGTCCACCTAAAGGTAAATAAGATTTTGGCTTTCTAAGTCTACTGTATGCTTTTTTATGTCTATCTAAAACTTCTTCAGCAATAGTATCTGAGGAAATTCCACCTATACTTGACGTAGTCCCTGGAAAGTAGTTATCTATAAATTCTTGGGAAAGTCCTAGCGCTTCAAATATTTGTGCACCATGATAACTTTGAATTGTACAAATCCCCATTCTAGATAGAATTTTCAAAAGTCCGTTAGAAATTGATTTTATATAATTATTTATAGCTTCTTCTTTTGTCATATTTTCTATATCTTTTTTTTCTACTAGAGCTTCTATTGAGTTAAAAGCAAGGTATGGATTTATTGCGGTAGCACCATAAGCATTTAATAATGCAAAATGAGTTGTTTCTCTTGCTTCACCGGTTTCAATTATAATAGAAACTTTGGTTCTTGTTTTTTCTTTAATTAAATGATGATGAACAGCAGATACTGCAAGCAGGCTAGGAATAGCAGCTTCATATCCATCTACTTTTTTATCACTTAGTACAAGTATGTTATAACCTTCAGCAATTCTTTTTGAAGCTCTTTTACATATTAAATTTAAAGCTCTATTAAAACCATTAATGCCACTATCAAATTTAAAAGTAATAGGAATAGTTGTAGCTTTAAAATCTTTGTTTTTTAGTGATTTTATTTTTCCAAGTTCTTCGTTAGATAGTATAGGCCTATCTATTTCTATAAATGGATGCTCGCATTTTTCTTTTGATAGAATATTTTCCTGGGCACCAATATAATTCATAAGAGACATAACAATTCCTTCTCTTATTGGGTCTATTGGTGGGTTTGTAACTTGTGCAAACAACTGTCTAAAATAGGAAAATAGAATCTGATTTTTATTTGATAAAACAGCCAAAGGTGTATCGTTACCCATGGAGCCCAAAGGTTCTTTTCCATTTTCAGCCATTGGTTTTAATATTAAATTTATATCTTCTTTACTATATCCGAAAAATTGTTGTTTTTCCTTTAAAGATTCATAGGAAATGATTTCAGATCCTGTTGTTTCCTCTATAGAATCCAATGTAAGTTTATTTCTAAAAAGTATTTTTTCATAATCATATTTTGTACAGATATCTTTCTTTAAATCTTCATCATTTATTATTGTGCCTTTTTCTGTATCAACTAAGAACATTTTACCAGGTTCTAATCTACCTTTTTCAACTATATCTTCAAGATGATATTTTATTACTCCTATTTCGGAAGCCATAATAACTTCGCCATTTTTAGTAATAACATATTTTGCAGGTCTTAATCCATTTCTATCCAGAGTTGCACCTATTTTAACTCCATCTGTAAAGAATACAGCAGCTGGTCCATCCCAAGGTTCTACTAAGGAGCCATGATATTCGTAAAATGCTTTTTTATATGGTTCCATAAAATTATTACCATTCCATGCTTCTGGTATAAGAAGCATCATAGAATTAGCCATTTCTCTTCCATCCATAGTTAACAATTCAAATACATTATCTAATGAAGCAGAATCACTTTTATTTGGAGTTATTACTGGTAATAATTTAGTAATATCATTTTTGAAAACTGTTGATTTTAAAACTCCTTCACGGGCGTTCATCCAGTTTCTATTTCCTTTGATTGTATTTATTTCTCCATTATGAGCTAAATATCTGAAAGGTTGAGCTAGATCCCAAGTAGGGAAGGTATTAGTTGAAAATCTATGGTGAACTAAAGCTAAAGCGCTTTTAAAGTTTATATCATTTAAATCAAGGTAATAGCTTCTTATTTGTTCAGCTAGTAAAAGTCCTTTATATACTATTGTTCTACTTGACAAAGAGCATATATAAAAATATTCACTATTTCTTTTTACAAGTCTTAAGACTTCATTCTCTGCTGTTTTTCTTATAATATATAATTTTTTTTCAAATTCGTCTTGAGATTTACAGTTGTTTTCTATGAATATTTGTCGTATAATAGGTTCGGTTCCTTTTGCAGTTTCGCCAATATTTCTATTATCAGTAGGAACATATCTCCAACCTAAGACCTTTTGGCCCTCATCTTTTATAGCTCTTTCTAATATTCCTTCACATTGATATCTTAAAGCTGGTTCTTTAGGAAGAAAAAGCATACCCACAGCATAGTGACCTTCATTTGGAAGTTCAATATCTAAGTTAGAGCAAGAAATTGCAAAAAATTCATGAGGAATTTGAAGTAGTAATCCAGAACCATCCCCGGTCTTTGGATCTGATCCAACAGAGCCTCTATGTGTAAGGTTCTCTAGAATCTTGATCCCCTTCTTAACTATCCCGTGAGTTTTTTCTCCATTTATATTTGCTATAAATCCAACGCCGCAGTTATCTCTTTCGTTTTCAGGATTATAAAGCCCTTGCTTTATTGGAAATCCATTCTTATAATCCACATAGCCACCCCCTAATTATTATTCGTGTTTTGAAATAATTATAAATTAATTATTTCAAAAAGTCTAATAAAATGAATAAAAATTAACAAAAACAATTAATAGTCAGAATATTCAAATTGGTAAACGTTTGTATTGTTTGCAATTTTAATGTTCATATCTTATATTTTAGATAGATATATATTATAATATAAGATATTATATAGGAAAAATTAAAATATTATTTTAGGAGGAAAGTAATGATAAAAAAGAAAAACGAACTAAAAAGTGAATCTAAGTGTATTAGGGAAGGGAAAGGACAGGCTAAATTAGAACACATTATAGAAGGTGAAGAATTTTGCGGAAAGGGTAGACTTTTTGCAAAAATGACCATAGCACCAGGTAATTCTGTTGGATATCATAAACATGTTGGTGATTGTGAAGCTTATTATATTTTAGAAGGAGAAGGCGTTTTAGTTGAAAATGGTGAAGAAAAGGTTATAAAAAAAGGGGAGGTAACTTATTGCAAAGAAGGGGACTCTCATTCAATAGAAAATGCTAGCGATAAGGATTTAGTTTTTATAGCGCTTGTATTGAATGCTTAATAATCTATATATCAATTTATCTTGATTTTATAAAAATATGATATAATGAAGTGTGGTAATATGAAGAAAATTAATACTTTGTTATATAAATTATCTGGTAGTGTGTATGTAGATAAAGAAATTAAAAATAATGATTCTATAAAAACTCTCCATATTTTAGATACTGGTTAATTTTTATACACCTCATAAAATTTAGATGAAAGAATTAAGCCAAATTATATTATTCATATTGGGGAGTTTCTAGAGAATATAAAAGTTGAGAATAAATCAAATGTATTCAAATGTTATAGAAAATATGTTAAGAAGATTTAGATACTTTAGATGAGTATATAGCAGAAAGAGTTTTAATGACTCCAGAAAATCATGATTATGTAGATTATATTAATAAATTCTCCAGAAAAATCAGTATAATAGGAAAAGAGAACTTATTAATATAGAAAGTACTAATATAAAAATAAGTGTATAAATATTATATAAGTTGAGAGAATACATATAGGAGGACATATTATGTCAAAAGATTTTGGATTAAAGAATGTAGAGAAAATAACAGATTCTGTTGAACTTAAAGAAGTTACTATAAATGGGAATTTGTGTGGTGAATTTGTTGAGTTATCAACGATGCAAGAATATGAAAATAAAGGTAATTATGATGTGGAAGGTGAGTATATTTTCCCATTGCCTGACACTGCTGTTTTAACTGGAATAGAAATTAATTTAGGTGGGAGAAGTTTAAGGGCAAAAGTTGAGGAGAAAAGTATAGCTTCAAAAATAATAGAAGATGCTAGCTTAACAGGTAAGGTGACATTATCTTTAGAAGAAATAGAAGAAAATGTATTTAAAATAACTCTTGGAAAAATAATGACTAATGAAATAGTTAAGATAAAAGTTGATTATATAGATGAGCTTATTTATGAAGACGACAGTTTAAAACTTATAGTACCGCCAGTTTTATCTCCTAAAAATGTTTTTGGTAAAAAAGGTAGAGATAATATATTAGATAAGGAATATATATGCACTCTTAACCTTTTAGTAGAACCATTAACTCCAATAGAGATAGAATCTCAATCCCATGATGTAGAAGTAGAGTGGGGTGAAGATAATCTTGGTAGAGTATTTTTTAAAGATGAAAATCAATCTTTAGATGAGGAACTAGTACTTACATTTAAAGAAAAAATTAAAGAAGAAGCTCATGGCATGATATATCAGTACAAAGATGAAGAAAAAACCAAGGGTATTTTGTATTTAAGATGTATTCCTGATTTAGATGAAGAGGGAATAGAAGAAGCTAAAAATTATGATTTTCTTATAGATATTTCTCAGTCTATGGAAGGATATAAAATACAAGAAGCAAAAGATGCGCTAGAGCTTTGTCTAAGGAACCTTTCAGAAGGCGATAGCTTTAATATTATTGCTGCAGAAAATGAACTTCATTATTTTTCAAAGAATGGTAAAGTAGTCTTTGATGAAGATAGTTTGAGGGCAGCATCTGATTGGATAGAATCTTTAACAGCGTTAGATGATGCAGAGATGCTTGATGCGATTAAGTATTGTTTGAATGAACATAATAAAAGTGGATATAGTACTATATTAGTTTTTACTGATGATGAAGGGAATAAAGATGAAGAAATAATAGGATATGTAAGAAAAAATATTGGAGACAATAGAATATTTACTTTTGGAATAGATTCTTCAGCCTCTAGTTATTTAATTAATAAATTAGCTGAAGTTGGATATGGCAAGGCAGAATTTATATATCCTGGCGAAAGAATAGATGATATGGTTTTAAGGCAATTTGGAAGGATAGAAAATCCCCAAGTGGATGTTACAAAGATAGATTGGGGTAATATGGAGGTTGTATCTACATATCCAAGAACCATAGATTATTTTTATGATTTAGAGCCATTTTCAATATTTGCTATAGTAAATGGAGAAATAGAAGGAAAAATAACTATTCATGGATTAGTTGGAGATAAAGAATATAAAAAAGAGATAAACTTAGATAATCTTAATTTAGAAGAAAATGCCAAACTTATAAATAAAGTTTGGATGAGAAAGAGAATAGAATCTTTAGAAGAAAAACTGAATGCAGAAAAAGGTGACATTAAAAAATCCATGAAAAAGAAAGTTATAGAACTTTCAAAAGATGCAGGAATTTTAAGTAGTTATACATCATTTATAATGGTGGAAAGTTTTGAAGAACCTGTTTTGGGATTTGTAATAAATAATATAGTGCCATTGAATGTATCAGAAGAAACTATTAAAAATATAAATGAAGCGTATTTTATTGAATCTCCTAATTTTATATATAAATCATTAAGAAGAGAAAGACCTTCGTTAAATAAAGTTTTAGGATGGAATGAAAATCAAAAATATACAAGGACTAATATGCTTAGAGTAATAGCTAGAAATCAGCTAGCTGATGGAGCTTTTTCTGATTCATCTGAAACAAGAGTAGCTTATAAGCTCAAGAGCACAGCTGTAGCTGTATTATCTTTTACTCTTGGTAAAGAAGGTATAAATAATTATATTAATCAAATAAATAAATCTATAAAATTTATGTTAAGGGGATTAGAAAATAATATAGATGAAATAGATGAGAATCTTTATAAATTAATTATTTTATCATTTAAATCTTCTTTAAATAAAGGAATAGTTAAGGGGAATATTAAATTAATATTAGAAACTAAGGTTAAAGAAGTAATGTTTAATGAAAATCAGGTTTCTGAAGAGGCTTTATCTTTGATAAAATTATCAACGCAAGATTTAGTTATGCTTTCATATTTGAATATAATATAAAAAAGCCTCATTGAGGCTTTTTTTATAGTTTATATGAAGTTAATTAGGATTGTATTTTAGTACATAAAATTTATAAGGTCTGGTTAGAGTTATTTATATAAGTTAATAAGATAATTCCTATGTATAGTAATATTATTAGCAATAAAAAAACTTTAAAAGATTTATTTTTCATAAAATCACCACCTATAATATTAGACGATTATTTTAATGAAAAGGTTCTCTTTTTTATAAAAAATTTATTTAACTGATTTTAATAGAGGAAAATTACTGAGTGCTATAGTTGTAAATAAAATTAAAAAAGCGATAAAAACTATTATATCCATTATCCCTTGTTTTTTTTGATTGTTAGAAAAACTTATTATTGCTTTGGTTAAAAAACTTAGAGATACAAATAGAATGATAATAAAAGCAAACAACATTTTTGAACTTAATAAAAAAACAAATAGAAATATAAAGCTTAAAAATTGAAAAAATCTTTGGAGTGTTAATAATTTTGTAGTTTTATGTTCTTTGTCCATGATAATCTCCTTTATATAATAAAAATTTTTTATAGATACTGTCAATAATACTTTAATTATAACATACTTTATTTTATAAATTCTGTTATAATTAATATGTTTAATATATATATAGGAGGAGATAATTTATGGATAAGGAAAATTTATATAATATTTTATTTATTTCGTCTATAGTTTTAGCTTTAGCAGATTTATATTTTTCATTAATATTAGGACAAAATTCTAATGAAATATTTTATTATGGATTTTTATTAGTTCCTGTTTTTATAATATTTGCAGTAGCTTTTTATAAAACAAAAAATAATATAAAGATATTAAAAATGGTAAAGTATAGGTTTGGGAAAATAGAAAAAAAGAAAAAGAAAAATAAAGGATTAGAAAGACTTTTTAATTTATTAAAAAAAGATGATTACTATATAGATGAACAAACTGCTAAAGATTTAAATTTAAAAGATATTTTTGAATCAATAGATAGTACATATACTACACCTGGTGAACAAAGTTTATATAGAATATTAAGGACACCTATTTTTAACGAAGAGGAAATAATAAAAAGAGATAAAGCAATAAATAAACTTTATGAAAATGAAGAGGTAAGGAATAAAATAGGTTTAGTTTTAGCTAAAATAGGAAAATTTAAAAATAATGATGCTACATCTATTTTATGGGAAAATCCTCCTAAATCAACATATCTATCTATGCTAGCTTATGTTTTGTTTGTTGTAACATTAGTAGCTTTAGGTTCAATACCGTTTTTGGGTAAAAGCTCAGTTTTACCAATAACTATGGTGTTTATAATTAATATGGTATTACATAATAGTTTTAAAAAAGAAGTGTCTAAAGATTTTCAATCAATTTCAATAATAGGGACTGTAATTGAAGGTGCATATAGATTAAAAGATATAGAAGATAGTGATTTAAATCCTATAATAGAAGAACTAAAAAAATCTAAAAAATTAGTAGGCATATCAAAAAAGACGGCTACTTTAGGAAGAATAGAAGGATTAGATGTATTAGGAGATTATGTTAAAATTTTATTTTTAGCAGATGAATTAAGTTATTCTATGGTAATTAAGGATGTTAATAAATATAGGGAAGAAATCAAAGCTTTATATTTTAATTTGGGTATGCTAGATGCGTATATAGCCATTGCTTCCTATAGAAAAAGTTTGAAAAAATATACCATTCCTGAATTTGGAAGTGTAAAACTGGAAATAGTTGATATGATTCATCCATTAATTGATGAACCAGTTTCAAACTCAATAAATGTAGAAGGCAGCGGAATGATAATAACAGGATCTAATATGTCTGGTAAATCAACATTTTTAAGGACACTTGGAGTGAATGTTTTATTTTCACAAACTATTATTACATGTCTTTGTGAAAAATATAGTGGACCATTTTTAAAGGTTATTACATCTATTAGCCCAGATGATAATATAATGGGAGGGAAAAGTTATTATTTAGCTGAAGCGGAAGCGCTTTTAAGAATAATAAATGAAACAGGGGAAGTACCGATATTGTGTTTAGTTGATGAAATATTTAGAGGTACTAATCCGTTAGAGAGAATAAATGCTGCTACAGAAATATTGGATTATTTAGCGGAAAATAATGCTATATCTATTGTAGCAACTCACGATAAGGAATTAACAGAATTAACACAAAATCATTATGGATTATATTATTTTACCGAATCTGTGACTGAAAAAGGACTTTCTTTTGATTTTAAGATAAGAAATGGAGTTACTAATACAAGAAATGCAATTAAGTTATTGGAATTTATGGGATATCCAAAAGAAATAATAGAAAATACTAACATACGAATAGAAAATAATAAAAATTAAAATAGTTTATTAAAGGGGTTGTGAGATGTAGCACAATCCCTTTTTAATAATTTGTAATAATTTCAAATTCAAACTGTACTATTTTATTTTCTAAACTGTACTAAATGCGTTGACTATGGATTAATTAAATGGTAATCTTAAATAAAGAATCTAAGGAGGTATTTTTATGATAACTATAGAAGTTTGTGTTGGAAGTGCTTGTCATTTAAAAGGTTCGTATAATGTAATAAACAAATTACAAGATTTGGTAAAAAGCAATAAACTTGATGATAAAGTGTTGATAAAAGCAGCCTTTTGTTTGGGAAATTGTGTTAATGGAGTATCGGTACGAATAGATGAGGGACTAGTTTATTCCGTAAGTGATGAAAATGCTGAGGAATTTTTTCAAGAAAACGTAATAAAGAGGTTATAAATATGAGTGTTATTGATTTTTCTAAAGCTGATTGTAAAAATTGTTATAAATGTGTGAATTCTTGTAGTGTAAAGGCTATAAAAATGCAGAATAATCAAGCCAATATAGTGGAAGAAAGATGCATATCATGTGGACATTGTTTAGTGGTGTGTCCTCAAAATGCTAGAAGTATAAAAAGTGATTTAGAAAATGTAAAAGCAGCGATAAAGGCTGGAAAAAAAGTAGCGGCTAGTTTGGCTCCATCATTTCCAGGCTTTTTTCAAGAATATTCTCCTTATAGATTAGTGTCAGCATTAAAAAAAATAGGTTTTTCTATTGTTGAGGAAACTTCTATTGGAGCAGAGGTCGTTAGTGATTTATATGAAAATTGCGTAAAAGAGGATAAATATGAGAATTTTATTACAACTTCATGTCCTTCAGTTAACTACCTAATTGAAAAATATTATCCATCATTAATAAAATATATGGCACCGGTAGTCTCCCCTATGACCGCACATGGCAAGCTACTTAAAGAAAAATATGGTGATGATTGTTATACTGTTTTTATAGGCCCATGTATATCTAAAAAAGCAGAGGCTGAAGAAAATAATGATTCCATAG
>JBGUER010000105.1:0-11053 GCA_041821285.1 Clostridiaceae bacterium | reverse complement strand
GTTATACGCTTGTCTTCTTTACTTTCCTCTCTTTTAATATATCCAAATTTCTCAAGTTTGTTAATTAAAGGAGTAACTGTAGATTTATCTTTACCTATTAATTTAGATATTTCTTTCATAGATAATTTTCTTTTATTTTCATATAATACAGTTAGTATATTCCCATGAGAAACAATTAAATTGTCTAAATTTTTTTCTTTTAACTTATTTTCAATAAATTTAATCATCTTTTGCTTTGTTCTGCTTAAAAAAAATACGATATATTTATCATTCATGTCTCTTCCACCATTCCACATTTAATATATTAAAATTATATATTATTATTATTGGTTTGACAACAAACTAATAATAATTTATAATTGTTTTACATCAAACTAAATTTAGGAGTTGAATCTAAAAATGAGTAAATACAAATCACTACAAGTAAATGAAACAAACCCTGGTAGCTATCATAATGAAATAATACTTAAAAATATAGATGACCTTCCAAAAGGCGATGTACTTATTCGCGTTCACTATTCTTCATTAAATTATAAAGATGCTCTGTCTTCTTCAGGTAATAAACAAATTACAAAAGTATATCCGCATACCCCTGGTATAGACGCTTCTGGAATAGTGGAAAAAAGTAACTGCGACGATTTTAATATTGGCGATTACGTTATAGTTACAGGATTTGATTTAGGAATGAATACATCTGGTGGCTTTGCAGAATATATAAGGGTCCCAAAAGAATGGGTAGTAAAACTTCCACAAAATCTCTCCTTAAAAGAATCAATGATTTATGGTACTGCTGGGTTTACAGCTGCTTTATGTATAAATAAACTCATTAACGCTGGTGTAGCAAATACTGATGGAGATATTTTAGTAACTGGAGCATCTGGCGGAGTAGGAAGCATAGCTATCTCAATTTTATCTAAATTAGGATATAGTGTAATTGCAGCCACTGGTAAAACAGATGAAAAACATCGACTTATTGAACTTGGAGCGAAAAACGTTATTTCAAGATATGATTTAGATGATAAATCTAATAAACTACTTTCTAAAGGCCTCTATGTTGGAGTTATAGACACTGTGGGAGGAAACATTTTAGCAACAGCATTAAAATCCACTAAATATGGTGGTGTTGTTAGTTGTTGCGGAAATGTTATGTCTGGAGAACTAATAACTTCTGTTTATCCTTTCATTTTAAGAGGAATAACTTTATGCGGAGTGGATTCCGTAAATTGTCCTAAATCTTTAAGACAAACCATATGGAATAATTTATCCAACTCTTGGAAGCTAGATAAATTAGATTTTTTATCCAACGAAATAACTTTAAAAGATTTAGATACAGAAATAAATAAAATGCTTAAAGGTAAAATGGTAGGAAGAACACTTATAAACTTACAATAAGTAATACTATTTTCACCATACTATTTCTTGATTTATTACATATAAAAACTCCAGTTATATATCTTACTGGAGTTTTTATATGTATCATATCATATTGTATTATATTATTTTTTTTATTTTAATAGCAATATTTTAGTATTACTATTTGATAACCGTCCCCTAAATGTTTGTTTCCACAATATGATAAATATAACCAAGACAGATAAACAAATAATGCAATATCCTAATACAGTTTTACCAAAGAAATAATGAATTCCCGCCATAGCACCTGATAATATCAAAGTTAAAAAAGATTGTGCTAAATATTCCCCACTTTCTATAGAATAATCCACTGAAAATGGCAATTTGTTTTTCTCCATTCTATAAATTATAAGAATTAATATTAATAGAAATATATATATTATAATCAAATGCGGAATAGCCTTAATTCCAAATATTATAAATATAACTAAAGACAATATTTCGAAAGCTGGATTTATTAATTTTACAACAAAAGCTTTAAAACTTCCTCTATATATATTTTTTTTATTATTTATTGGAAGTACGGTATATATCCATGAGCCTTTATATTTCTCACTTCTTCCTATATAAATAATTATTATTGAAAAAATACCTGCACTTAAATAAGCCCATAAATATCCTCTTCCGTTAGATAATTTTGCATATCCATCTTTAAAAGATCCTCTTATCCCCATAGTATTAAAAAACATTATAAATGGTATTATTACTCCCATAGCTATATTAGGATACACCGTTAGTTTTAATTTCCTTTCATTGGCTATAACATCACAAGTAAATTTATAGAATGCTTTTTCTTCCTTATTTTTACATAATATATTGCATATCATTTCACCAAAATTACTTTTTCTTTTGATCTTTACCTTGCCACAACTATCTATTTTATATAATTTTTCTTCAAATTTCCTGGATATATATTTTATATAAATAATAAATAAAATTATTGGTAATATTATGGAGGTAACTGTCAACGCTGTTATCAAATAACTATAATTATGTTCAAATATTAGAACATAAGGTGACGCAAACCAGCAAGAAGGAATAAATGACATCCACCACTTTGGAACAAAAACTATTTTATCAACAAAGGCAAACATTCTTCCCATAATTTGATATAATATAAACATAAAAATTGAGAACACTATTTGAAAATAATTTATTATATCTTTTAATTTTTCACCATCAAATGCATTTAAAATTAAATAGTATAAAATAGACGTAAAAAAAAGAATAAACAAAATCATTACTATCAATTGAAGTAAAAATACAATAAAAAATAAAACTCCATATTTTATTAAAGATATAATCAAAGAAACTAGCGATATAGATAAAGCTAATGTAGTTAGATAATATCCAATATGCAATACCCTAGCTACATTTATAGTTTTAGGTGAAATTGGTCTAGGATATAATATTTTTCTATCTTTAGTATCTAAAAGTACTGATGAAAAATCAGAAATTAAACTCATCATTATCATAAACATTATCAATCCTAAAACCATACTCATTTTAATAAAAATAGAATAGCTAGGTAGCATTATCATCCCTATAAAAACTCCATAAAATATATAAATAAGTAACGATTGAGATTTTTTATCTTTATCATCTGATTTTTTATTATTTTGCAGCAAAGTGGGCACTCTTCTTTTATCTAAAGTAAGTTTAAGTTGCAATATACTTCTCAAACACTTATAATCCACACCTAATTTTGTGAAGACTTTTGAAAATTTATCTAATATCCTTAAATATAAAAAATTTTCCATAGCTACACCTCTTTTATTATAGAGATAAACTCTTTAGCTATTTCCTTATGTTCATTAAACCCTGTTAATTCATTAAAAATTTGTTCTAAAGAACCTTCCTTTGAACTTTTCTTTAGTTCCTCAAAAGTTCCATCTGCCTCAACCACACCATTATTTAAAAGAATTATCCTGCTACTTATTTTTTCAACAACATCCATTATGTGCGATGAGTAAAAAATAGTTTTTCCTTCTTCTGATAACAATATTAATATTTCTTTTAGTATCATAACACTATTTGCATCTAATCCATTTAATGGTTCATCTAGAAATATTATTTCTGGATTATGTATTAAAGCAGATATAATCAGAAGTTTTTGTCTCATTCCTTTAGAATAAGATGATATTCTGTTATAGTATGCGTCCTCTACACCAAACAGACTCATAAGTTTTAACGCTCGATTATGAATTTGTTCTTCCTCTATTCCATATACTTGTCCTATAAATGACAAATACTCACAGGCCGTTAAATTATCATACAATTCAGCGCCCTCAGGAACGTATCCTATCTTTCTCTTATACTCCACACTACCATTTTCAATATCTTCTCCAAATATCTTTATACTGCCAGTGTATCCTTCAACAAGCCCTAAGATAATTTTTACTGTAGTACTTTTGCCGGCACCATTAGGTCCAATATAACCAATGATTTCGCCTCTGTTTACCTTAACATTCACTCCTTTTAAAACTTCTTTTGCAAGAAATTTCATCTTTAAATCTTCAATCAAAATAACACTTTCCATAGCTCCTCCTTGGGGACGGTTATCAAATATAATAATTATATTACTAATATACCATATTTTTTAGTATTTTTCCCTTACTTTTGGTAATACTACCTTTATATTAAATAAAAATATAATTTTAGGACGGTGGATGTATGCCAAGAATTGCAAGAATTAAAATAGCTGATGGAATCTATCACATTATAATGAGAGGATTAACCGATTTTCCAATTTATAAAAAAAGAAAGGAAAAAGAAAAGTACCTAAACTTAATAAAAAAATATCAGAAAATTTTTAAATTCAAAGTCTATGGATTTTGCATCATGGATACTCATGCCCATTTTATCATAGGTACTAACGGGGCTGATCTTAGCAAATTTATGAAAGGGATTAACGAAAGCTACGCTATCTTTTACAATAATTCTAATGAAAGACATGGTCCTGTTTTTAGAGATAGGTTTAATTCTCTCCTTATTTCCGAAGATAATTATCTTTTGAATTGTTCTATTTATGTTCATAACAACCCTAAAGACATTGCTAAATATAGAGATAAAATAGAATATTATAAATACTCCAGCCTTAATGCCTATATTGATTCAACTTTTAACGGTTTTTGTTTTATACCTATTGATACCGCTCTTATTTTAAATATATTGGATGATAATATAGAAAAATCTAGATACCTTTATTATGAAATGTTTAAAAAAACTAAGGCTAAAAGAAAATCTATAAAAGAAACTGAACATTTCAAGGAAATACCTGAAATTATTGAAGGTAATTATGAATACACAAGTGGAAAAACTACTTTACTTAGAGATACATCACCTTTAGATGTTGTTGACTACACTAGTAAATGCCTGGATATGAAAACTAGTGACATCTATGTTAAATACCGAAGACCACATTCTAATTTAAGAGCTCTCACTGTATTATTTTTACGTTGCCTTTGTGATTTAACTCTTTACGAAATAGGCGGTATATTGGGTAATATTACAACATCTAATGTTTCTTTTCTCTGCAATAAAGGATATAAACTTATAAATGAAAGAGAAGACTATCACAAACTATATGAAAATTTTATAAAAAATTTTTCTACAGCCTAATTCTCTATTCCTAAATTAAACAGTAATAATTCTATTTTTTTAAACCCCAAGATTTATTTTTCTTTATGTTTGTATTGATTTAGACAAGCTTTTACCAACTAATTTTATGTTATATCTAAATAATAATATTGCATAATATTACCTTCCTATTGATAAATCCCCCTAATGTGATTATACTTTTATTTGATGACTATTCTACAAACTATGCAAACTACATAAGAATATACAAGGAGATTATTATGCTATTTCAAAAAAAGCTCAAAAAAAAAAGAGAACAAAAGGAAAATTTATATCGTTTAAAAAAACTTCACAAGCGTGAAGTACGATATGTAACTGCAAGAGACCCAATCACTAACATAGAAAAAATAATAGGCAAATATGGTGAAATACTTATAGAAAACGACTTTTTTTCAATAAATTGCAACGAAAAAGAAATATTTAAGCATGAACTAACAACACTTGAAGGTTCTGAATTAATGAGTTTAGATGGAATAATTCTAAGCTATTACAACTCAAATAATGAATATATTGAAGTTATTGCCTATTACAAATACTACAGAAAATAAACATTATATATATATATTCATTAATGTGCTTATTAATATACACATTAATTGAATTATATTTTTATTTGATAACCGTCCCTCTACAACTTTTCCTTATTACAAGTTCCGATGGAACAGATACTTTTTTAGATATTGTTCTATTTTTATTTATTCTTTCTAGTAAAAGTTCTATTGCTGTTGTTGCCATAAAATTCATATGCACTCTTATAGTAGACAATGCAGGTATCAAATACTTAGATGTTGGAAGATCATTAAACCCAATAACACTTATATTCTGAGGTACATAAATTTTAGCTTCATGAAACGCTCTTAACGCTCCAGTAGCCATTGTATCATTAGCAATAATAAATGCTGTTGGCATCTTATCTTTTCCTAATATTTCTTTAGTTAAAACATATCCTTCCTTATACGATATTTTACTAGCAGAATAGACAAAATCAGAATTATATATAGACAAATCTTGCATTACTTCCACAAAAGCGTTCCTTCTATAATCAATTGTTGTTTCTTTATAATCGCCTAAAACAGCTCCACCAATAAAACCTATATTCTCATGTCCAAGTTCTAATAAATAATTTACAGATTCTCGAATTCCTAATTTTACATCAATAATAACGGAATCAAAACAATTTCCTCTAGGTGATGAATCAATAAATACAATGTTTTTAGAGCAATTAGCTAAATCATCAATTTCATCATTTGAAAACTTTCCAATAGCTATTATTCCGTCTATATTTGAAATTTTATCCGCATTATATCTATTTTCAACCTTATTTATCTTATAAAAATCTATATTATTATTCACACACTCTTCTTCTATTATTTTCATCAAATATAAATAATACGGGTCATCTAATAATTCAGATTCCGTATACCAATCAACTATCCCAAATGTTAATCTATTTTTTTCTTTTACATTACTTTTCTTTCTTTCTCTAACGGTTTTATATTCTAATTCGCGAGCTGCTTCAAAAATATTTATTTTTGTTTCAGCTGAAACTGAAATAGTAACATCATTATTCAATACCCTTGAAACAGTTGACAAAGATACTCCCGTTTTTTTTGCTATTTCCTTTAAAGTCGCCATTACTAATCACACTCTCTAAAATTATTATTTTAATAAGATATATTATTTATTATAATTAATTAAATCAAATAATGCAACATATAAGTAAAAGTTTAGTAAAATTATTTTTATCAATATAAATTTTTACTTAATTTCAGAATGGAAAATCTCATTATAAAATATACAAATATATTTTTTTGTGATGTTTTATAAAAAAAACTATATTTAAACGTATTATTTTATGATTATTCACTAATCTCCTTAAAAATATATGATATTTTAGTAAAATTTTCATTTACTTTTTTACTAAAATTTCTTATTATTAGATTATCAAGTAAAACACTTGATACAAATTATGTATTTGAGGGGGAACAAAAATTGAAAAAATCCAAAAAAATAATTTCACTTTTACTAACAAGTCTAATGGTAATGTCATTAGCAGCATGTGGTAGTTCAAAAGATGCTTCAGATGGTGGAAAAGATGAAACTAAAAAATTAACTATCTGGGCATGGGATCCAAACTTCAACATTCCAGTTATGGAAGAAGCTAAAAAAATCTATACAGAAGCAAATCCTGGTATAGAAATTGAAGTAGTTGAAATGGCCAAAGCAGATGTAGAACAAAAATTACAAACAAATTTAGCTTCAGGAGTAACTGACGGATTACCTGATATCGTTTTAGTTGAAGACTATAACTCACAAAAATATCTTCAAGCTTTTCCAGGATCATTTACAGATTTAACAAATTCAATCAATTATGATAATTTTGCAGATTATAAAGTTCAACTTATGACCCTTGATGAAAAGGTTTACGGAGTTCCATTTGATTCAGGTGTAAGTGGTTTCTTCTATAGAACTGATATACTTGAGGAGGCTGGCTATTCAGCTGATGATGTAAAAGATATTACTTGGGATCAATTTATAGAAATTGGTAAAAAAGTAAAAGAAAAAACAGGAAAATATCTTTTATCATTCGACGCTGCCGATGGTGGTTTAATGAGAGTTATGCTTCAATCAGCAGGTGCATGGTATTTCAATGAAGATGGATCCGTTAACTTAGCTAACAATGACACTTTAATAGAAGCAGTTGAATCTTACAAGAAAGTAGTTGATGCTGATATAGCAAAACCAACTAGTGGTTGGACAGAATGGGTTTCAGCTTTCAATACAGGTGATGTAGCATCTGTTACATCTGGCATTTGGATAATCGGATCAATAAAAGCAGAAACTTCTCAATCAGGAAAATGGATGGTTGCTCCAACACCAAGATTAAACGATTCTAAATCAGTTAATGCTTCGAATCTTGGAGGATCAAGCTGGTATGTATTAGATAGTTCAAAAAATAAAGATACCGCTATCGATTTCTTAAACACAATTTATGCTGGAGATAATGATTTCTATCAAACAATATTAACAAATCAAGGCGCTGTTGGAAGCTATACACCAGCTCAATCTGGTTCCGCATATTCAAGTGAGGATGAATTCTTTGGCGGACAAAAGGTATTCGCTGAAATGTCATCTTGGATGAACGATATTCCTGCAGTAAACTATGGAACTTACACATATGAAGCAGATTCAGCTATAATGGCAGTAGTACCTGATGTATTATCAGGATCTAAAACAGCTAAAGAAGCTTTAGCAGATGCAGAAACTCAATTAAAAGCTCAAATTGGTGAATAATTTATCTGATTAAATTAAAATAACTTATTAAGAGGAGTAATACCTTATACTATGTGTATTATTCCTCTTTTAAAGAGGTGACTATATTATGGAAGCAAATTCTACTGAAACAAAAAAAATTCGAAATTTAAGTCATTTGAAAAAACATTAAATAGATACGGTTGGATATTTATATCTATTTCGATAATACTATTAGCATTATTTATTATTTATCCAGTTATTTATTCTTTAATACTATCTACTATGTCTTCAAAAGGAGTAGTAAATACTTTTGTAGGTTTTAATAATTATATAAAACTATTCTCTGATTCAATGTTTATAACAGCACTTAAAAATACATTTATATTTTTTATTTTTCAAGTTCCAATAATGCTTACTTTTTCATTAGTTATTGCAACTATTCTAAATGATAAATCAATTAAATTTAGAGGTCTTTTTAGAACTGGCATATTTTTACCAGCGGTAACTTCTCTCGTTGCATATACAATACTATTTAAAATGATGTTTAGCTATGATGGTTTTATAAATACAGGTCTTTTAAATTTACACATTATTAATAATCCTATTCCATGGCTAACAGATCCTATTTGGGCAAAAATTACTGTAATAATCGCAATGACGTGGCGATGGACAGGTTATAATATGATATTCTATTTATCAGCTCTTCAAAATGTTCCAGGTGAACTTTATGAAGCTGCAGATATAGATGGAGCAAACAAATTTCAGCAATTTTTCAAAATAACAATACCAATGCTTAAACCAATAATATTATTTACAACAGTTATGTCAACAATCGGGACATTGCAATTATTTGATGAACCTATGAATTTAGCAGCTTCTGGTACTGCTTCAGCTACTATTGGGCCAGGAAATTCATTATTAACTATGTCCGTTTATATATACAATTTGTGTTTTAAATTTATGCCAAACTTTGGATATGCAGCTACATTATCATATATAATAGTATTTATAGTAGCTCTACTATCCTTTATACAATTTAAAGTGGCAGGTGATAAACAATGACGCTTTCAAGAATAATAAAAAAAATATGTATCTATGCATTTTTAATAATAGCTTTTATTTTTTCAGTTTTCCCATTCTATTGGATGATTGTTGGTATGACAAATTCCGCAATTGATGTAGTAAAAGGGAAAATGACTTTTGGTAAGGAATTTATTAATAATATAACTACTTTATTTAGTAGTTATAATGTGGGTGGTATACTATGGAACTCAATAAAAATAACAGGATCAGTAGTTATTCTTACATTGATGGTAACCTCTATGGCAGCATATGGTTTTGAATTTTATAAATCAAAATCTAGAGAAAATGTATATAAAGCTTTTCTACTTTCAATGATGATTCCTTTTGCCGCTTTAATGATTCCTCTTTTTAAATTGATAGTCAAATTAGGACTATTGAATACTCATTTAGGTTTAATCATCACTACTATAGCTAATGTATTTCTAATATTCTTCTTTAGACAAAGCTTTAAATCCTTTCCTAAAGAAATAGTTCAAGCAGCTAGAGTTGATGGTGCCGGGGAACTAAGGATATTTTTCTCTATTGTTATGCCGTCTATGAAAGCAACCTATGCAGCAGCAGCTATATATGCATTTATGACAAGTTGGAATAACTATTTATGGCCTCTTATAGTTCTCCAATCAAATGATAAAAAAACTATTACATTGTTAATTTCAAATCTTTCATCAGCATATGTTCCTGAATACGGTGTAATAATGACAACAATAGTTATCGCAACATTACCTATGATTATTATTTTCTTCGCCCTACAAAAATATTTTGTTCAAGGTATGACAGGCTCATTAAAATAATAATAAAAAATAAAAATCCATAAACAAAAGCAGACATGCTAATATTAAAGTGCCATTTCTACTAAACAAAATGCACTTCATATTATTATTGTCTGCTTTTTATTAAGCAATTTTTTTCATCTACACATCTACACATCTACGCTTCATTATACCTAAAACACCTCTGCTCTATATACCAAACCATTCAAACTAAGTCAATGCCCAACTTATAAACTAATAAATTCATTATTTATTTTGCCATCTTCTATAGATAAAACAGCAACACTTGTTGGTAAATTAAATCTTTTAGGTCCCGCACTGCCTGGATTTATATACATTATCCCATTTCTTTCCAATTTAACTTTTTCATGCGAGTGTCCGAAAATAACTAAGTTAATGCCTGCAGCCAAAGGTTCTATTTCTATTTGACTTATATCATGTATTACATAAATAGAAATACCGTCTATTTCGATAATTTCCGATTTACAAAGTTCCTTACTCAAAGGTTCTTTGTCAATATTACCCTTAACAGAAACTACTTTTGTTATTTTATTTAATTCATTAATTATATCTTTACTTCCAATATCTCCTGCATGAATTATCAAATCACAATCTTTAAAAGCTTCTAATACAAACGGCCTTAATAACCCATGGGTATCCGATACAATTCCTATATTCTTTACCATTTAAATCTCCCTCAAAACATTACTAATATTACTATAATACTTTTTTTCTATATTGAAAAGTCTTGCTTGTACACTTATTATAAATTTTATTTTACTATTTACTATGCAGAATAATTTCTATTATTTCAGGTCTGTTAAATACCCTTAAATTTATCCCACTATTTCCAAGGCCCCTGCTTACTATCAATTTATTATTGTCCTCTTCAT
>JBGUER010000104.1:0-11165 GCA_041821285.1 Clostridiaceae bacterium | reverse complement strand
CCACTTCTGATTAATTGTATCAGTTTTGAAATTCCTGTTTAATATATTCTCTTTTTCAGGTATTTCATTTTTGCTAGAGTGATGTTTATATTTTTTAACAACAACAGAATAAAGACCATTTTATACCATATGTCTTTAAACTCGTTTAACACTACATTTAATTCCTTCATTAACAAGTACTCTTTGAAGTTTAACGGCACCATAGCGTTGCATGCATTCATTAAATTTAAGAACAACCTTTTGGCTGAATTCTTCATATTCAATTTGTTTATTTGATGGTTCACTAATTAAAGCCTTATAGTAAGTACTTCTAGGGAACTTCAAGGCATTGCACATATGTTTAACAGTGTATAAGTGTAGATTTTAAAGCGCCATACTCACGTTCTAATTGAGGAAATGAATACTTACCAGTATTATATAAGTCAACTAATTGTTGTTTAAATTCTGGTGTATAATTTTTTTGACTTTTAGCCATGTCGAACAACTTCGTTTTTTACTTGATATTATTATAAGTTGTTCAACTTTTCGTGTCTACAGTTATATACTAACATCAGCTGGATTGGATCAATTATCTGAGGTATCAACCACTGGGTTGATATATTTACCACTTGGTTAAATATGATTGAGGGAGAAGCATATATTTGTTAATATTATAAAGGTATAAGTGGTTTATAAAAATTTATTTTACAAATTATGGAGGGTGAATGTTTTGGAATATAATTGTGAAGGTAAAAAAAAAGTAGCAGAATTATTAATTAATTGTGAGTACAAAAAGTTTATAGTTTTTTTCGAAAAAAAATTATTAGCGATAACCCTAGAGAAAACTTTTATAAAAAAGACTAATAAAGAATTAAAAAAGATGCTTAAGAGTGAAGGAAAAGGTTTTTTTGCCAGAATAGGAAAGGCAGACGAATATTGGGATGTTTTTGGAGAACGATTTCTTTATATGATTCCAGAAGAAATTGTTGAAGAATTCAAGAAAACTGTAGCTATAGAATATACAGACGTTAAAGACTATTTTATTAGACCTTTTAAAAAGGATGGGATGATATCTGAGGGATCTCCTGAAGATAAACTTGGAGATATAGATGTTAAAAGTAAAGAAAGAGGCAAGAAGATATCTTTTGAGCATTGCTATGCAGTAGATGACGTGAAATATGAAAAAATGATTTCTTACTTTGAAAAAAAAGTTGTTAATGCTGATGGATATATTGAAAAATAAATAGAATATCTAGACAATAATACAAATCAAAATAAAATTAAAACGAAGGAGAATGAAAAAGAAAATGAAAAACATAATTTAAATTAATAATTGATAAAATAAATGATATATCACTTTTAGGTTCAGCCTTATTTTCAAAATGGAGATATATTACCCATTGGGCATATTGTGATAATTTACTTTCTTCTGATAATAGATTATGGTTCATTGCTGCATTTTCTCGTTTAGCTTATTTAAGTTCTGAGGATGAAGAAGAAATTAAAAATGATAAAGAAAAATAGAATACTTATAATAAATTATTTATAGCAAGATTATTATGGGCTTGCTATATTATTAATCTTTATAGTTTTGCTAATATTATTTCCATAAATTCCTACGAACCTTTTAATAAAGAAATATATAGATTTACCACAATATTCAACAAACAAAGTAAATTTAGGAGCAAAAAAAAACTCCTTTTGTTCCACTAAAGGAAATTTTTGTAATTACTCTAGTGGTCCTTATATTATCATTTATGTTAATATAAATGATAATATTTATTACAATAAAATATAATAGTAGGTTTTCCATAAAATCTTCTTAAAATAAGTATAATTATATTATACAATAAAATAAGATTAAGAATATATTTAAACATATTAATTTAGGGTTTATCTCAAGGAGGAAATATGAAGCTTTCATCTATTTTAAAATTTTCAGCTTTTGGAATATCTTCAGTTTTATTCAAAAGAAAAAAGCCTATATTAGGTACTATAATTCTCACAGATAAGTGTAATTTATCTTGTAAGCATTGTGCTGTGAACAATATAAATTCAGAAATTTATTCTTACAGTGATATAAAAGAGGAAATGTATACCTTATATAAAATGGGAATAAGGATATTATTTTTCTGCGGAGGGGAAACCTTTTTATGGGAGAGCCAGGGAAAGAATATTAGGGATTTAGTTAAAGAGGCAAAGGAAATGGGGTTTTTAATTGTAAATGTAGTTACCAATGGAACCTATCCTCTTGATTTAAAGGAAGCAGACCTAATATTACTTAGCCTAGACGGAGGTAAGGACAAGCATAATATTATAAGGGGAGATACCTATGATAGGATAATAAATAATATAGAAAAGGCTACAGCTGATAATATATGTCTTTATATGGCTATAAATAAAATAAATAAGGATGACATAGAAAAGGTTTGTGAGGTAGCTAAAAATGAGAAAAATGTAAGAGCAGTATCCTTCAATTTTCATACACCCTATCCTAATACAGAGCATTTATCTTTAAATAAAGAAGAGAAGAGGATTTGTTGTAATATAATTGAAAAAATGATGGAGAAAGGGGTTCCTATATTTAATTTAAAATCTGCCTTTAATAATATAATAAACAATAATTTTAAGGTTCCTTGCTATCAATGTGTTGTTATGGAAAAGGGGAAAATATCCATATGTGGAAGATGTATTGAGGAAGAAGGGCTTTGTGAACAGTGTGGATATTTCTTTGCTGCAGAATATTCAATGATATTTAGTGGTAATATAAGGGTTATTATTGATATGTTTAAAACCTATTTAAAATACGTTTAGGAGAAGATTATGAAACTAACATCTATTTTAAGAATTTGGCTTACTAGATCATTTAAATCCTTTGAATTTAAGGATGTATATAGTAAAAGCTTAGACTATGAAAACCTAGAGACTCTTGGTTTATATGTTCATATTCCCTTTTGTGAGACTATTTGCAGCTTTTGTCCCTATTGTAAGGAGGTATATGATAAAGATAAAAGCAAGGTATACAAGGCTGCTCTTCTAAGGGAAATAGATTTGGTAGGGAAAAATTTAACCAATAAAAAAAGGGTAACCAGTCTCTATTTTGGAGGGGGAACTCCAGCTCTTATGATTGAGGATTTAGGGGATATAATAAAAAAAATATCTGAATACTTTATTATAGAGGATGGAATAGGAGTAGAGCTAAGACTTAAGGATGTAACTATTGATAATTTAGAAAAACTAAAATCTATTGGGGTTAATATGATTAGCATAGGAGTACAATCCTTTAATGAAGCGTGCCTAGATGCCCTAGGAAGAGAAAAAACAGACTATTCTAATATTCAATCTATATTAAATAAAGTTTTCTTTGATTCTGTGGATATGGACCTTATTTTTGCCATTCCAAATCAAACCAAGGAATCCTTAAAGGAGGATATAGATAGGGCCTTTTCCTATGGAGCAACTCAAATATCCACCTATCCCTTTATTGATTTTACCTTTGCTAATAATAAATATAAGCCTTTAGATGAATGCTATAAAAAGGATATGCTTAATTTTATAGGGGAATATTCAAGAAAAATAAACCTAGAAAGGACATCTGTTTGGACCTTTGCTAAGAAAAATAGCAAGAAATATTCTTCAATTACAAGAGATAATTTTTTAGGCTTTGGAACCTCAGCCACCACCTTGCTAAAGAATCAGTTTAAAATAAACTCTTTTTCTATAGATGGTTATGTAGATAGAATTCATAGAGGAGAGCTTCCTACATCTCTAACCTTGGATTTTACTCTAAGGCAAAGGATGGTATACTATCTTTTCTGGGCATCCTATTCAATGAAAATAGACAAGAATGGCTTTTATAATTTATTTGGTTATTCAATAAAAAAATATTTTGGTTTTCCTATATATTTAGGAAAAATATTTGGCCTATTGGAGGAAGAAGGGGATGTTCTAAATTTAACTGATAAGGGTGCCTATTATTATCACTATATAGAACAAGCCTATACTACAGCTTATATAGACAAGATGTGGAATATCTCAAGGAAAATTCCTTTCCCTAAAAAAATTGTTCTAAAGTAGGAGAAGAAATATATATTAATAAATTAATTAAGGATGAAAAAAATCCTTTCGTTCCAATACAGGAAATTTTTGTAATTACACTAGAGGTGTTTATCATAGCCATCAACCTAACAGAACCATATCATGTAAGTTATTCTGTATTTTAGATATTTAATTGCTATAAAATTATAAAATAAGAGTGTAATATATGAACTATTTCTACGTATGATAATATCAATCCAAAGATATGGGATAAAATCATTAGGTTGATGGCTATTGGGTGTAAAATTTTTCATAAAAAGATATATTAAAGAAGAGTCTAATGATTTATGTAAACATCTTAGAAAAAGAAATAAACCATATGAAAATAGAATAATTAATTTAATAAAGTATGGTTATATTGAGAATTTTAAGGGAAAAGCATATTTAAAATTGATATGTAAAATATTAACAAATTGGAGGAATGTATATGCCATATATTGATTCAAAAGTAAGTATAGAGATAAGTAGTAAACAGGAAATGGAGCTAAAGAAAAGATTAGGGCAAGCAATAGGAATAATTCCAGGGAAAAGTGAAAATTGGTTGATGGTAGGATTTCAGGATAATTATCATCTGTATTTTGGTGGTGATAATAAAGAGCCTATAGCTTTTGTGGAGGTTAAAGTTTTTGGAAAAGAAAATCCAATAGCTTTTAATGCTTTAACAGCAGAAATTACAAATATATTTAATGAAGTATTGAATATAGCAAAAGATCATATTTATGTAAAATATGAAGCTGTATCTAACTGGGGATGGAATGGAGAAAATTTCTAAAAAATAGAAGTTGTAGAGTAAATTCTACGACTTTTTATTTTGCTAAAATATATACTGTTACAATAAATATAATCAGAAGGGATAGAGATATGGATATGAAGTTAAGTAATATTGAACCTAAAGAAGTTTTTAAATATTTTGAAGAAATATCTTCAATACCAAGGGGTTCAGGTAATGAGAAAAAAATAAGTGATTATCTTGTTAAATTTGCAAAGGAGCATAATCTAGAAGTTATACAAGATGAATTTTTAAATGTTATCATAAAAAAACCAGGTACTAAGGGTTATGAAGATGCTTCTACTGTTATAATTCAAGGACATATGGACATGGTATGCGAAAAAAACAAGGATACAGAATTTGATTTTACTAAAGATTCTTTAAAATTAATAGTAGATGGTGATTATGTAAAAACAGAAGGTACTACCCTAGGAGCTGATGATGGTATAGCAATGGCTATGGCAATGGCTATATTAAGTTCCAATGAAATACCTCACCCACCTCTTAAAGTACTTATTACAACAGAAGAAGAAGTAGGATTAAATGGTGCTACAGCATTAAAATCAGATTTTGTTTAAGGAGATATGTTAATAAATATTGATTCAGAAGAAGAAGGTAAACTTTTAGCAAGTTGTGCTGGTGGTGTAAGATGAGATTACCTATTATATGGGACAAAGTAAAATATCAGCTTGGGAAATTTGATGGTGGCTCAAAAATGAATGTAATAAAAAACGTTTTTTCACAGGGCTTTGGTGCAGACGCCGCAAGTTTAGGCGAAGTTATGCGGCAGTATTATCTTAAATGCAATTTTCTTTACAGGAAAAACCTGCAGAATTTTTTATGACGAAAAATAGGGATGTGGACAAAATTCTTGTATTTGAGGTTATAATTCGTTATAATACCAACAGTATGCAAATAGAATAATTAAGGACAAATGGTGATAATAAATGAAAAATATACTAAAGATATTTAAGGCAGATAGAAAGGGGCTACGAAAGAACTTCTATGCGCTAGCACTTACCATTGGGATATGTATATTACCTGCCTTATATGCATGGTTTAATATTTATGCGAACTGGGATCCTTATGCCAATACAGGAAATATCAAGATTGCAGTAGCTAGTCTAGACCAAGGATATGTTGATGAAGATGGAACAACCATCAATATGGGGGATGAGATTAAAGCGGAATTGAAGAAAAAAACTAGCATAGGATGGGTATTTGTAAATACAAGTAAAGAGGCTGAAGATGGTGTTTATTCTGGTGATTACTATGCTGCAGTTGTAATTGATGAAGATTTCACAGATAGTATGTATAATGCAATGGCTGATAACTTGGAAAATCCTAAAATCACATATTATGAGAATCAAAAGAAGAATGCAGTAGCCACTAAAATTACCGACACGGCTATATCTACGTTACAAACTAGTATAAACGAACAGTTTATTCGTGCAGTGATGGCCAATATATTTGAAACATCTAACGGTTTGTCTGAGCAATTAGAGGCAGAGGATATCGTTAATCAATTTACAGATAAGTTGAAGCTAGTAAATGAGAGTTTACAAGGATATAGCCAGATAATTGACAGCTTTATTGCTGGAAATGAAGAACTGTCAAGTGCTACTTTTAGTACAAACACTAGCTTAGACACAAGCAAGAGTTTAATTGATAATGGAATTGGACAATTAAGTCAAGGAAAGACGAATTTAAATAAAACGCAAAATTCATTCAATGACTTTAGCGGTGAAGTAACAGGTGCTATGACGGATATTCAGAAATCCATTCAAGATATTTCTAGAGAGATAGACGAAGCAAAATTGGAGGAAGATGCTAAAAAAATGTCGGAATCCATGGAGAAGATTTCAACAGATGCGGACCAGTTGTCTACAGAACTTAGTAAGCTACAGAGCACCTTAGAAGAATCTGCATCAGAAGCTGGTGGAGAAGCGGTTGAGCCTACCATTAAACAGTTGTCTATAATTCGACAACAAGTGGAGGGATTAGTACAAAGTGCAGTAGTAGTTCCAGATATGGATTTGGAGAGCATAGTAGCTAATGGGGTAGACCAGATGCAACTGTCCCTAAGCTCTTATGGAGAAACTGTAGAACAGATTAATAAATTATATAGTAATCAGGTAGTGCCTGAAATCAATGACATGTTAAATAATATGTCAAATACACTAGATAATGTTACACAGCTATTAAATAATTTAAGTGGAACGATGGATGGCATGAAAAATATTCTCAGCGGGGTAGACACTACACTTGGCACATTAAATACTAGTATGAGTCAAATGAAGGTAGTCATAGAAAATACTAGTGAAAAGTTAACGGAGACGATTGATAAGATTGAAAAAGCATCTAGTAGTGAACAAAAGCAGATTATTATGAACCTATTAACAGGAGATCCAGATAGTTATAGCGAATTCTTCTCTAAACCGGTAGAGGTAAGTACCACCTATGTTTATGAAATTAAGAATTACGGTTCTGGAGTTGCACCATTTTATACGGTACTAGCAATATGGGTAGGCATGACTATTTTGGTATCTATCTTTAGCGTCAATGCTAAAGTAGAAGGAATGATCAATCCAAGACCTAGTCAACTATACTGGGGACGATATCTTCTCTTCTTTGTGTTATCACAGATTCAGGTTTTAATTATCGTTCTAGGAGATTTATATTTACTTCATATTCAATGCCTATATCCGTTTCAGTTTTGGTTAGCAGCATCAGTGACCACAGTTACATTTTCGCTACTAATCTATTCCTTGACGATAGCGTTTGGAGATATTGGAAAGGCGTTAGCAGTTATTGGTTTAGTTATTCAGATTGCAGGAAGTGGAGGTACTTATCCCATTGAAGCACTTCCAGGATTCTTTAGGGCAGTGTATATCTTCTTCCCGTTTTCTTATGCCATTGATGCAATGAGAGAAACCATTGGAGGCATGTATCAGAATACCTATTCCGTGTGTCTTATGCAACTAGGATTATTTTGCATTGGAGCATTATTAATTGGACTGGTAGTTAGAGTTCCTTTGATGAAGTTCAATCATTATATTGAGCAACGTATGGAAGATACAAAGATGCTATAAGAAAACAAATAGACAAGATGGAGATGGAATAGTTATGGCTAAGCATATAAATGATACAACTGATAAAGAGTTGCAAGATCAGCAAGTAAATAGGCAAGAGATCAATTACTTAGAGATAAAAGGTCAAGAAAGAGCTGAAGAAAGTGGACAATCTTATGCTGAGCGTTGTCAGAAAGAAGCAAAGCAGTATCAAAAAATGTATGATACAATAATGAACTATGAAATAGAAATACATAAGAGAAATCAACATAGAATTAAGATTGGATTGCGATGCATTTACATCATACCTGCTATTTTTCTTCTATTATTACTATTTACCGACAGCTCTAAAATCGTATTTCTTATTCTATGGATAGCCAGTCTATTTGGTATTGCCATTTATCTGATAGGAGTGGAATATGGAGATTATCAATTACAACATAAGATACATGAGATTAAAGGTGAAGGGGAAATGAAGTTGAATTCACTAATTGAAATAGAAGATATGGAAGCAAAAGTACTGCAAGCAATGGAAAAACTAGAAGAAGCTAGAGGAGGAAAACTAGAATGAAGAATATCTTAACAGTTTTCTCCCGAGATGCGAAGCGTTTAACGATAAATGTAGTGGCTATTGTAGTAGTGATAGGGTTAAGTATTATACCAGCCCTATATGCATGGTTTAATATATTCTCCAATTGGAACCCTTATGGTGAAGAAGCCACATCACAAATGAAGATTGCAGTATGTTCGGAAGATAAAGGACTTAACTATAATAGTTTATCACAAAATGTTGGAGATAGCGTTGTAGAAGGATTAAAGACAAATGTAACCATAGGATGGGTATTTACAGAGACAAAAGAAGAGGCATTAGATGGTGTAAATAGCGGAGAATACTATGCGGCTTTGGTACTGCCGAAAACATTTACCCAGGATATATTGAGCTTTGTTGGTGGGAATCTAGAACACCCTGTTATTGAATATTATGAAAATAGCAAGAAGAATGCTATTGCCACAAAGATTACCTCTAAGGCGAAGACAGCAGTACAAGAGCAGGTGAATGCTACCTTTGTTAGTACATTGACAGAGATGGTAACGAAATCTAGCAGAGTGATAACAGATACCAATAATGGAGAAGAATCTTTACTAAGCACCACCATTGATGAGCTAGAAGATATGGATAGAGATCTTGAAACTTATGTAAATATCTTAGGTGCATTTTCTATGGTAAGCGCTTCCACCTCAGACCTTGTAGGTTCTACACAGGCTATTCTTCCCAATATTGGAGGTATGGTGGATAGTGGAAAGAGTACAGTGAATGGTCTGGAAGGATCTGTTTTATCAGGAGCCCAAACGGCTCAGACAGTTGGCAGGATGGTAGATATTAGCTTAGATACCGTATATTCAGGTCTAGGACAGATTGATTCACAGATAGGCCATTTAACAACTGTTACGGATATGACAAATTTAGTAACTTCTTTTGAAGGAACCAAAACTCTAACAGATTATGCTATGGATGTGGTTGGTGACTACGTTGGAAAAGATAACGAAGACTACATTGCAGCGATGAGCAGTTATGAACAATTGGCAACGGATATTGATCAGTTGTCAACAGAAGTCGAGCAATCTAAGAAAAAAATAGTAGCACTTCAAGAAGATGTAAACAATCAGATTTCTGCTTGTCAAAAATCCATTAAGAGCCTTAAAAATACCTTTGATAATGAGGTGCTACCTAGTTTAAATAATAGTATCTACAGTGTGGAGTATTCGTTGATTCAGACAGAGAGTATGCTAAACGGTATTGATGGTAGTTTTAGTGAAGTTGATAAGGCATTAGGGGATTATCAGCAAACATTAGCTACCGCAACAAATACTGTTCAAGATACAAAGAACTATGTTGAAGAGATGCAGAAGCAGCTAGGAACAGTGCTTAGCGGATTGAAGAAGTTAAATGATGACGAACAATATCAGGGTATTGTGCAAATATTATCTACTAATCCAGAACTAATCGCATCCTTTATTGCTTCTCCTGTAAAGCTTGAAACTAAGGCTATTTATGAAATTGAGAATTATGGATCGGCTATGGCTCCATTTTATACGGTGTTAGCATTGTGGGTGGGATCATTAATTTTGGTGGCCTTAATTCATGTTAAAATCGAACCAGATCCTGTACTTATAGGAATGAAGAACTATGAATTGTTCTTTGGGCGATATGTAACATTCTTTATTATTAGTCAAATTCAGGCGTTTATTACGTCTATGGGTGTACTTTTTTACTTGGATATTCAGTGTTTGTATCCATTTCTATTTTGGCTAGCCTGTTCCATAAGCAGTTTTGTATTTTCATTGTTAATGTATGCATTAACGGTTGCTTTTGGCAATGTAGGTGAAGGAATTGCGGTAATCATTATGGTTGTTCAAGTAGCAGGAGCTGGAGGAACATTTCCTATTGAGGTACTACCTAAAATATATCGGGATATTTATAAATTTCTTCCATTTACCTATTGTATGAATGCTATGCGAGAGTGTGTAGGAGGATTATACCAATTTGATTACCTAAAAGATATGGGAATTATGGGTGTGTACGTGATAGCATCTCTAATTATTGGCTTGGTGGTTGCCATACCATTCAAAAAATTGAATGGTAAGATTGACGATAGTAAAGAAAAATCTAAGGTTATGATGTAGAAAGCATAGAGGAACAAAGAGATAGTTATAGAAAAAAAGGTGAAATGGTATAACATATGCTTATTTGTGTATATGTCAAGTAAAATTTGACCCTTAGGGGGTGCGGACATAAAATTGGACTCCCTAAGGGCTCCGAAAGGAATCATGATTAATTCATGGTTCCTTTTGCTTTTAATAGTAGATAACGTTCCGTGAGTTGACGACGTGTGCCATCATTCCTATTAAAAAGGCCATGTCGTCAAATCGCTGTTAGACATAGGAATTACGGAAGGAGGGTGTAAATAACTTTGTGTATTCTCTCTTTCTTAACAAAGAATTCTTAGTCTAATAACTTTGTTAAAATATATCAAAATTTATATTAAATTATATAACTGATAGGTATATTTTAACCATAATGAGATAATAATATA
This sequence comes from Clostridiaceae bacterium, assembly GCA_041821285.1. GTDB lineage: Bacteria > Bacillota > Clostridia > Clostridiales > Clostridiaceae > JAJBWD01. The sequence continues at coordinate 153 of JBGUER010000104.1, read as the reverse complement.
ACAGATTCAAAGCTAAAATAATTATTATAAATTTTATTGTTTAAACGGACATGTTAACTACTGTCCGTTTTTTCATAGCTGATTTTTACTGCTATAAGATTAAATTTAAGCATCTTTTTTTAAGACATCGCTAAATATTATGTTAAGCTGATT
>JBGUER010000103.1:0-11604 GCA_041821285.1 Clostridiaceae bacterium | reverse complement strand
GGTTCACTAGCTCAGTTGGTAGAGCACATGACTTTTAATCATGGTGTCCGGGGTTCGATTCCCCGGTGAGCCACCAAATAAACTCTGAATTATCAGGGTTTATTTTTTTTTAAAAAATTTCATATTAATATATTATTGACATATAATACATATTGGTTTATCATATTAAATTAATGAAGTGTTTATAAAATATTGGGGGTGCAGATTTGTTTGAAGTAAGAAAATTAAATAATATATCAGAAGAAAAAATAAAACTACTACCAAAAGAGCTTTATAATGTATCTGATAATGTTGAAGAAGCAGATGCCATGATACTAAGAAGCTACAAAATGCATGGTATGGAGCTGCCTAAAAGTTTAAAAGCAGTAGCAAGAGCAGGAGCTGGTGTTAATAATATTCCATTAGATGATTGTACAGATAAAGGAATTGTTGTGTTTAATACTCCAGGTGCAAATGCAAATGGTGTAAAAGAACTTGTTTTAGCTTCTTTATTTTTATCTTCAAGAAAAATAACTAAAGGTGTAAATTGGATCAAAGGTCAAAATGGAACAGGACAGGATATTCCTAAATTAGTTGAGAAAGGCAAATCACAGTTTGCTGGACCAGAAATAAAGGGTAAAAAGCTTGGAGTTATAGGGCTTGGTGCCATAGGTGCTATGGTGGCAAATGACGCATTAGCGCTTGGTATGGAAGTTGAAGGATATGATCCATTCATATCTGTAGATGCAGCTTGGGGGCTGTCTTGTAGTGTTATAAAGGAAACAAGCCTTGATAATTTATTAGCTACTTGTGACTATATAACAATTCATATTCCATTAAATGAAAAAACAAAAGGATTAATAAATAAAGATAAATTTGCTATTATGAAAAAAGGTATGAGAATTATTAATTTAGCAAGAGGTGGAATATTAGTTAAAGAAGATTTAATAGAAGCTTTGGGTAATGGCACAGTCTCAACTTATGTAACTGATTTCCCACAAGAAGAATATTTAACAATAGATAATGTAATAACTATTCCTCATTTAGGTGCTTCAACTCCAGAATCTGAAGAAAATTGTGCATCTATGGCAGTAGAAGAGCTAAGAGATTTTTTAGAGAACGGAAATATAACAAATTCAGTTAATTTCCCAAATTGTAGTTTGCCTCATTCGGGAAATACAAGAGTTATTATAGGAAATAAGAATGTTCCTAATATGGTAGGTCAAATAACTACTATTTTAGCACAAGGTAATATAAATATAGCTACTATGATAAATAGACATAGTGGAACTGTTGGTTATAATATAATTGACATCGAAGGAGAAATAACGGAGGATATTATATTAAAGCTCAAATCAGTTGAAGGAATATTAATGGTAAGAGTAATATAATAATATGTTTAAATAATAAAAGGTGCGAATAATAAATTGTTATTCGTACCTTCTATTTTATTCAAATTTTGTTTTTGTCTGAAACATATTTTTCTAACGTAACCATGTCTTTATCTCCTCTTCCAGAGATGTTTATTATTACTATATTATCTTTTGGAAGGTTTGGGACAAGTTTTATGGCTTGTGCTATGGCATGAGAACTTTCTATGGCTGGAATAATACCTTCTTTTCGTGATAGATATATAAGAGCTTCTAAGGCTTCTTTATCAGTTATAGCATAATATTTAGCTCTTCCAGTTTCTTTTAAATATGCATGTTCAGGCCCTACTCCAGGGTAATCTAGTCCTGCAGATATAGAGTAAACTGGCGAAATATTTCCATCTTCATCTTTAATAAATATTGTATTCATTCCATGGATAACTCCTTCGGAACCTTTAGTTAGAGTAGCTGCATGATGTTTAGTTTCAACTCCTAATCCTGCTGCTTCAACTCCTATTAGTTTAACTTGTTTATCTGGAATAAATGTGGCAAAAGCACCTATTGCATTACTTCCACCTCCAACACAAGCTATAATGTAATCTGGAAGTATTCCTTCTGCTTCTAAAATTTGCTCTTTAGCTTCTTCGCTTATTATTTTTTGAAATTCTTTAACCATACTTGGGTAAGGATGTGGTCCTACAGCGGATCCTAATAAGTAAAAAGTATCTTCACTATTTTCAACCCAGTAATCTAAAGCTTCATCTACAGCATCAGCAAGAGTTTTAGTACCTCTTGTAACTTCAACTACTTCAGCACCTAAAATATTCATTTTAAATACATTAAGTTTTTGTCTTTCTATGTCTTCTGTTCCCATGAATATTTTGCATTCCATACCAAATAAAGCAGCAACAGTAGCAGTTGCTACACCATGTTGTCCAGCACCAGTTTCAGCACAAATTCTTTTTTTGCCCATTTTTTTAGCAAGAAGTATTTGTCCTATAGCATTGTTTATTTTATGTGCGCCAGTGTGGTTTAAATCTTCTCTTTTTAAGTATACTTTAGCACCACCTAAATCTTTAGTTAGATTTTCTGCGTAGTATAAAGGAGATGGTCTACCTACATAATTTTTTAAGTAATACATATACTCCTTTTTAAATTCGGGATCCTCTAATGATTCTTTATAATTTTTGTCTAATTCATCTAAAACCATTTTTAATTGTGGTGGAACGTACTGTCCTCCATATTTACCAAACTCATGTTTCATTGATATTCCTCCTTAAATTTTAATAAAAAAAAATCCCCCTAAAAATAGGGCGATAAATCGCGGTGCCACCTAAATTCAAATATAGATAAAAAAAATCACATTTCTAATTAAGAAAAGTGAATGCCATCTAATATTTGATCTTATCGGATACAAAAATATCCTATCCCTATAAAGCGGGAAAACTGCTAAAGGCTACTTTTATTCGCCAAAGCTTCTCATGAACCCATTCAGCATATTCTAAGTACTAGACTCACACCACCTCTAGCTCGCTTAACTTATACACTACACTTACTACTTTCAATCATAGAATTTATCTTTTAATTAGTTTACTGTATATTTTATTATTTGTCAATAATGATTTCCAATTTTCTGAAAAATTAATTTATTATAAAAAATAGCTGCAACTAAATCACTAAAACAAGTGTTGCAGCTATAGATTATTTGTAAAAACTAATATTAATTAACTCCGCCAGTTACAAGTGTAGCATCTTTTTTAATGTCATCAGGAATTTCTACATTTAATTTTTTAGCAGCATCCTCATTTATTACTACAGTTGCATTTTCTTGAACTGTTATTGGAATATCTGAAGGTGATTTTCCCTTTAATATTTCAACAGCTTTTAGGCCAGATTCATAACCTAATTTATTATAATCTATTCCAACTGTGCATAATGCTCCATTTTCAACTTCTCCATTTTCAGCGCCTATAACTGGAATAGAAGCAGCGTAACATTTTTCAACTATTATTGGCATAGAAGAAGCTACCATATTATCTGTTGGAAGATATAATATATCTATTTTATCTAATAAAGAATCTATTGTTTGGGGAATATCATTTACTGAAGTTATTCCTTGAGGTATTAAAGTTAACCCTAATTTGTCAGCCAAAGCTTGAGCTTGTTTAACTTGAATTTCCGAATTGCTTTCGCTAGTATTATAAATAATACCAACATTTTTAGTGTCCTTAAATAATGTCATAAATAAATTAAATTGTTGGTCTATTGGAGTTGCATCTGAAGTTCCAGTTACGTTAGTTCCTGAATTTGTAAGTGATTTTACAAGACCTGCATCTACAGGATCTGTTACTGCAGTTATTACAATAGGAATGTCTTTTGTTGCATTATAAGCTGCTTGCGCTGATGGAGTAGAAATTGCAAAAATAAGATCATCACCATCATCAACGAATTTTTGAGCTATAGTTTGAGTTGTTGGCATATCATTTTGGGCATTTTGAAAATCTATTTCAATATTTTCCCCATCTTTATAACCATTTTCCTCAAGTGCAGTAATGAATCCTTCCCTAGCTGCATCTAAAGCGCTGTGTTCTACAATTTGTGTTATACCAATTTTAATAGTTTTGTCATTAGAACTTGTTTCATCTGTTTTTGATGAAGAACAACCTCCAAGTAATGAAGCTAATAAAAGAGTTGAAACTACTATTGATAATTTTTTTCCTACCATACTACCATCCTCCTAAAAATTATAATATTTATTATAAAAAACTAAACTCCCTATTTTATAGGAAGTTATAAACAAAAAATAACTACACGCAATTATAATTCTTGCTACCTACCATACTACATTACATAAATTTTTATACTAATTTAAATTATTTTCTATATTTTAAAGTTTTGGAGCTTGTTTATGAGAATAATGCTCTATCACTTAACAGATCATCATCTTTTATATTTTCAAATTTTTGAAGTAATTTTTCAATGGTTAATTTCTTTTTTTCTTCTCCAGAAATATCAAAAATTATTTTACCTTGGTGCATCATAATAAGTCTATTACCCATTTTTATTGCATGAGTTAGGTTGTGAGTTACCATAAGAGAAGTGGTTTTTTCTTTATCTACTATATCTTGTGTTATAGTATTTATTCTTTCTGATGTTTTAGGGTCTAGAGCAGCTGTATGTTCATCTAATAAAAGAAGTTCTGGTTTTGACATAACAGCAATAAGTAAAGCTAAAGATTGTTTTTGACCACCAGATAAAAGTTTAACTTTTGTGTGGAGTTTATCTTCTAGGCCAAGTCCTATACTTGATAATAATTCTTTGAAATAAGGGATGTTTTTCTTGTTTATTCCAAAGGATGAATCAAATTTTTTACCTTTATTATAGGCCATAGACATATTTTCTAATATTGTCATAGAAGGTGAAGTTCCTACAGAAGGATCTTGAAATACTCGTCCAATATATTTTGTGCATTTATATTCAGGAAGTTTTGTTAGATTAGTATTCTTTAATATAATCCTACCGGTATCTGGCTTGACCATGCCAGATATTAAATTAAGGAGAGTGGATTTACCAGCTCCATTACTACCTATTATTGTTATAAAATCTCCTTCATCAACAGTTAAATTGAAATTTTCAAAAACTGTATTTTCATTTATTGTGTTTGGGTTAAATGTTTTAGTAAGATTTTGTACTTGAAGCAATTATAACACCACCTTCTGAAGTCTTAGCATTTTTATTCTTTAGGCCTTTTATTTCAAAATTATTTGTAGCTAAAACAGCTATAACAATAAGAGCGGTTACTAATTTTAGATCTGTTGGTTGAAGACCGAATCTAAGTGCTGCAGCTATGGCCAATTTATACAAAATAGCTCCAATTAAAACCATTGTAGTATTTTTTACGATATTAGATTTTCTAAATACAGATTCGCCAAGAATTACAGCTGCAAGACCTATAACTACTGTTCCAGTTCCCATACCAACATCAGCGAAACCTTGATTTTGAGCCATTAAAGCGCCGGCTAAGGCAACTATTGCATTAGATAACATAAGACCTATAACTTTTACAAAGTTTTTATTAACAGCTAGTGAAGTAACTAATTGTTCATTGTCTCCTACTGCATTTAATATAAAACCTAATTTGGTTTTTAAAAATATGTCTAAAAGAATTTTGGCTATTATAGCAAATATACCGACTATAATAACTGGATTTATATTATTGCTAAATATAGTTTCATAGTTAAATAAAGCAATATTTGATCTTCCCATTATTCTTAAGTTTATAGAATATAAACCTATCATAACTAAAATACCAGATAGTAAATTTGTTATTTTAAGTTTTACATGAAGTAGTCCTGTAGCAAGTCCACCTAGTGACCCTGCTAAAAAAGCAAAAATACAAGCTAGAATAGGATTCATTCCTTTGGTTAAACAAACAGCTGCAACTGAAGCACCTAAAGGAAATGTAGCATCTACAGATAAATCTGGAAAGTCTAATATTCTATATGTGATATATACACCAAGTGCTACTATAGCAAATATAAATCCTTGCTCAAGAGTTCCAATTATAAATGGTAACATTAATTGACACCTCCAGTTACAAGTGTAGCATCTTTTTTAATATTATCAGGGATTATCACACTTAATTTTTTAGCAGCATCTTCATTTATTACTACAGTTGCATTTTCTTGAACTGTTATTGGAATCTCAGAAGGTGATTTTCCCTTTAATATTTCAACAGCTTTAAGTCCAGATTCATAACCCAATTTATTATAATCTATTCCAATTGTACATAAGGCTCCATTTTCAACATGTGCACTTTCAGCACCTACGACTGGAATAGAAGCTTTGTAACATTTTTCTATTATTATTGGAATAGAAGAAGCTACCATATTATCTGTTGGAAGATATAATATATCTATTTTGTTTAATAAAGAATCTATAGTTTGAGGAATATCATTTACTGAAGTTATCCCTTGAGGTATTAAATTTAATCCTAAATTATCAGCTACAATTTGAGCATTTTTAACTTGTATTTCTGAATTGCTTTCGCTAGTATTATAAATAACACCAACATTTTTACTGTCCTTAAATAATGTCATAAATAAATCAAATTGTTGATCTATTGGAGTTGCATCTGAAGTTCCGGTTACGTTAGTTCCTGAATTTGTAAGTGATTTTACAAGACCTGCATCTATAGGATCTGTTACTGCAGTTATTATAATAGGAATGTCTTTTGTTGCATTATAAGCTGCTTGCGCAGATGGAGTAGAAATTGCAAAAATAAGGTCATCACCATCATCTACGAATTTTTGAGCTATTGTTTGGGTTGTTGGCATATCCCCTTGAGCATTTTGAAAATCTATTTTAATATTTTCACCATCTTTATAACCATTTTCTTCTAGTGCTGTGATAAATCCTTCTCTTGCTGAATCTAAAGCACTATGTTCTACAATTTGTGTTATACCTATTTTAATAGTTTTGTCATCAGAGCTTGTTCCATCTGTTTTTGCTGAAGAGCAACCACTTAGAGCAGAAATTGCTAAAATAGTTGAAACTAAAATAGATAATTTTTTACCTACCATACTACCATCCTCCTGAATTTCATAATGTTTAATATAAAAAAATAAACTCCCTTAATAGGGAGTTATAAACAAAAAATAACTACACATAATTATGTAAAAGGGTAATAAAAAAATACCTACATAATTATTGCTACCTACCATACTACCATACTACACTACATAAATTTTTAATCGAATACAATTTTTATGTTAACTTAAATAAATTTTTATGTCAATAGAAAACGAAAATTAGATTATACTCGAGTTAAAGATCTGTGCCCAAGACCTATAACAACTTCGTTTAAATGAAGGAGTCCTATGCTTAAGAAAACACAAACACTTAAATGTTCACCAGCTCTTGCTATTCCTATTTTGCCACCAACACTAAGTCCATTTGCTTTAGCAGTAACTTGCATTAAAGCTTCTCTAGTTGCTCCAACTAAAGCACCTTCTTCTACATGATGGCTACCTATTATGCCACATCTTTTAGATGCAACTAAGGCGCTTTCTATTATTTTTGGAATAGAATTATTTAAAGAACCACCTATATCAACTGCAGCAGTTAATATATTATTTTCTTTATATTTTTGAGTTAAAATATCTTCTTCTGTTCTTGAAGAAGTTGCCATTTTTATTGATATTTTAGCGACTTTTACGCTATTTAATTTAAGAATATCCATATCTAACATCCTTTATTATTTTTTCTCTTTTATTATAACATTTATTATTTGTTTTTACATTAGGATGTTTTTGTATATTACAACACAAGTACTTAATTTTATTATATAATTGATATAGCTAATAAATATACAAAACAGAGGAGAAACAAATATATGAAAAAATCCATTAGGTTTATCTTTGTATTTATAATAATTTTTTCTTTTATTGGTTGTGGACAAGCCAAATTAACTACTAATACTGAGTTAAATGGGGATACTAATAAAGAAAGTAAAACTTTAGCTAGTGAGGTAGATGTAAATAGTGGAAGTGAAGAAGAGCAAGATACAGAATATGAATATATAGAAGACACAGAACAAATAGAAGAAAATGAAATTGAGATAAATCCAGAAAAAATTATAGTTATTGATCCAGGTCATGCTGATAGATCAAATTTAGAAAAAGAAGCTATAGCACCAGGTTCCACTACTACAAAGATAAAAGACGGTGGAGGTGCTGTTGGATTTTATACCAAGACACCAGAATATTTAGTTAATATGAATGTGGCTATGTATTTAAAAACTGAATTAGAAAATATAGGTTATAAAATTATTATGACTAAAACTGATAATTCTATAAGTCTTGGAAATATAGAACGAGCAGAAATTGGAAATCAAAATAATGCAGATTTAGTTATAAGGATTCATGCAGACTCCAATAATGATCATAGTGCATATGGAGCGTCAATGTTAGTTCCATCAATAAGCAGTCCATATACCACTTCTATATATGAAAGAAGTAGATATTATGGAGAAACAATAATAAATTCATATTGTGAAGAATTAGGAATGAGAAATAGAGGAATATCAGAAAGACAAGATATTACAGGGTTTAATTTTTCTAAAGTACCTGTAGTTTTAATAGAAATGGGCTTTTTATCAAATGAAAATGAAGACAATTTATTATCAAGTGATGAATTTCAAAGAAAAGCAGCAATAGCAATAAAAAATGGCATTGTTAAGGCTATGAACTAAAAGGAGAACAAAATGAATGAAAAAGAACTGCTAAAAAAACTCACATTAGCTGATTCACCAAGTGGAAGAGAACATATAGTCTATCCAATGATAAAAGAAGTTTTTAATGAATTTGGTGATGTGAAAATATCTAATTTAAATAATATTTACATAGAAAAGAAAGGTAAAAAAGATAAAAAAATCATGATTATGGCTCATTTAGATGAAGTATTTTTAGCTGTAACTGGATTTTCAGAAAATGGATTTTTAAAGTTTAAGCCCGTAGGAATAGATATAAAAACATTGGTATCTCAAGAAGTAATAATTCATGGTAAAGAAGATATTTTGGGAATAATAAATATAAAACCACCTCATCTTATGAGCGACCAAGATAAGAAAGCAGGAGTAAAAGTTGAAGATTTATCTATAGATACAGGGTTTTCTAAAGAATATATTAAAACTAAGGTTAGTATTGGTGATTTTGTAACTTTAAAAGGTGAATTTGTAGAGTTATTAAATAACAAAGTTTCCTGTAAAGCCATAGATGATAGAGCAGGAATAGTTTCAATATATACTATGGCTAAATATTTAAAAGAAAAAGATCTAAATTCTAATATTTATTATGTTTTATCTTCTCAAGAAGAAGTTGGGCATAGAGGGTCAAAAACAGCAAGTTACGAAATAAATCCAGATATAGGAATAGCTATAGATGTAACCTTTGATAGTGGTAAATATGGAGCAGATGATAGAGAAAATATAATAGGTGGCGGGCCATCTGTTTGTGTGGGACCCAATATTCATCCTAAACTTAAAAATATTATAATTGAAACAGCTAAGGAAAATAATATTCCGTATCAAATAGAAGTAGAACCTGGAAATACTGGCACCGATGCCTGGGATATTCAAGTTTCAAGACAAGGTATACCAACGCTTCTTATTTCTATTCCAGAGAAATATATGCATACTAGAGTTGAGGTAATAAGCATGGACGACATAATAAATACAGGGAAACTTTTGGGGATGTTTATAGAAAAACTAGATAAACTAGATTTGGAGGAAGTTTTATGCTTTTAGAGAAATTATCCAATGCACATGGACCTTCTGGTTTTGAAGGTGAAGTTAGAAATATAATAAAAGAACAAATAAAAGAATTCAAAGGCGACATAAGTATAGATAGAATGGGAAATATTATTGTTCATAAAAAAGGAAATGGTAAGAAAGTTTTAGTTGAAGCACATATGGATGAAGTTGGATTTATAATAACTGGATATAACGAAGATGGGACTTTAAAATTCACAAGTCTTGGAAATATAAATGCAAAAGTTCCACCTGCTAAACCTGTCTTAATAGGTGAACATAGAGTAAATGGGGTTATTGGTTTAAAGCCAATACACCTTCAATCAAAGAAAGAAAGACAAGAAGCACTTCATTATGATGATTATTGCATTGATATAGGAGCAGATAGTAAAGAGCAAGCTAAAAAATATGTAGACTTAGGGGATTATGCCTTGTTTACTACCCAGTTTGATTTATTTGGTGATGGATTAATAAAAGGCAAAGCATTTGATGATAGGATGGGATGTTATTTATTAGTTGAAGCTTTAAAGGAAGAATATGATTGTGATTTATATGGAGTTTTTAATGTGCAAGAAGAAACAGGAGAAAGAGGTGCATATGTATCATCTTATAAAATAAATCCAGATATAGGAATAGCACTTGAAGGAACTGTTTGTGCGGATATTCCGAATATTCCGGAGCATTTAAAAGCTACTAAACTAGGTGAAGGGCCAGCTATATCTATAATGGATAAATCTAGTTTATTCACAACAACTATAAAAGAAGATATAGCTAAAATTGGATTAGACAATAATATACAGTTTCAATATAGAAAAGCTGTAGCCGGTGGCAATGATGCAGGGGCGATACATATGTCATCTTATGGATCAAAAGTGGCTACTATATCTATACCATGTAGGTATATTCATTCTAGTGTTTCTGTTGCAAGTCTAGAAGATATTGAAAATGGAAAAAAACTTTTAGTCAAATATTTAAAGACATTATAAGGAGGTAAAAATGGAAGAAACTTTAAAAGATTTATTAACGATTCAAGGAGTTAGTGGAAGCGAAGAAAAGGTTTTAGAATATATTAAAAATAAAATATTAAATAAGAATTTAGAGATAGAAGAAGATAAGATGGGAAATCTTATTGTTAAAAAAGGAAATGGACCTGAAAAAATAATGATATCTGCTAATATGGATACTATAGGGTTTATAACAACATTTATAGATAACAAAGGATATATAAGAGTTTCTAATATTGGTGAGTTTAATATAGAAGATGCAATAAACAAAATAGTTTGCTTTAAAGATAGAGAAGCAATAGCTAGGACTAATCATGGTAAAGGTGTTGAAGATATATTTATAGATTTTGGATTTGATAATTATGATGATGCATATGAATTTATAAAAGAAGGGGATAAGATATCATTTAAAAATTATATTATTGAAGATGAAAATTTGATTACGTCAAATTATTTAAACAATAGAATAGGTTGTTATGTTTTATTAAATTTAATAGAGGAAATGGAATCAAAAGATAGAACGATATATTTTGTATTTTCAACCCAAGATGTATTAGGAGGAAGAGGGGCTAGAGCTGCAGCTTATAAAATAGAGCCAGAATATTCTTTAGTTTTAGATGTAGAAAAAATTTGTGATTGCCCAGAAGGTAATGAGTCTTTAGGTTTAGGAAAAGGACCGGTTTTAAGAATAATGGATAAAAATCTAATAATTCATCATGAAATGAAAGAGATGTTTGAAAAAGCTTCTTCAAAGACAGGAGTTAAGCTTCAATATAATATATCTAAAGAGGGGAGCGCTGGAGGAAATATCCATAGAGAGAGAAATGGAATAAAAACAGGAGTTATAAGTTTGCCACTTAGATATGGAGAAATGGCAAATAAAAAAGACATACAAAATATTATTAAAATTGTAAAGGAATTTTAGCTTATGAAAAAAAGAATT
>JBGUER010000102.1:0-11819 GCA_041821285.1 Clostridiaceae bacterium | reverse complement strand
TTTTTTAGGAAAGGGGTGGAAATTTTGGATTTAGATAGATACAGTGAAGTAACAACAAAGAATAAAAGAGAAATAGTTCTTCTTAAGGGATTTCCTTGTAAATGGGGGCAATGTACATTTTGTGACTATATAAAGGATAATTCTATTGATGAAGAGGATAGTGCACGGATTAATGAAGAAATTTTAAATAATGTAACAGGAAAATATAAGACTTTAGAGGTTATAAATTCAGGTAGTGCGTTTGAGCTTCCTAAAAAAACAATGGAGAAAATTAAAGAAGTTGTAGAAAGTAAAAACATAGAATTGCTTTTCTTTGAAAGTCATTGGATGTATAGAAATAGACTTTCAGAAATAAAGGATTATTTTAATATACCTATTATTTTCAAGTGTGGAGTTGAAAGTTTTGATAATGAGTTTAGAAATAGAGTTTTAAAAAAAGGAATGTTAATCAATTCGCCTTTAGAAGTAGCTAAATATTTTAAATCAATATGTCTTATGGTTGGTATAAAAGGACAAACCAAAGAAATGATAAAACAGGATATAGATTATCTACTAAAATATTTTGAAAGAGGATGTATCAATATATATATAGAAAATTCTACAGAAATAAAAAGAGATGATGATTTAATAAAGTGGTTTAGAGCTAATTATTATTATTTAGAGAAGAATAATAATATTGAGATTTTATGGAACAATACTGATTTTGGAGTAGGAGGAATAAAAGATGAAAACTGAAAGACTAACAAAAATGGCTATAGTGACAGCATTATATATTGTATTAACAATTCCATTAGGGACTGTGGGGTATGGACCAATACAATTTAGAATAGCAGAAGTCTTAAATTTATTAGCATTTATCGATCCTTTATATATACCAGCAGTTACCTTAGGTTGTGCTATATCAAATTTTTATTCTTTTGGAATAATAGATGTATTTGTTGGAAGTGCAGCAACAGCGCTGGCAACATATTTAATGTCTAAAACAAAGAATATTTGGATTGCTTCTTTATGGCCAGCAGTTTTTAGCGTTTTTGTTGCAGCAGAACTATATTATCTAAATATAGCACCATTTTGGGCTTCATTTATAGGTATTGCAATAAGTGAAATTGTTATTGTAACAGTAATAGGAGTACCAGTATTTAAAATAATATTAAAAAATAAAAGCTTGGTTGAAATAATAAAAGGAAAAAAATAAAAAGATTTGAAATATATATTGCAAATAGTTAGCTATTCAAATATAATGATATTTATAATGAAAAAATAGGGAGGTCGTTTTATGATTTATTTAGCGTTAAATACAAAAATACAGATTATAAATATAAATGATAATATTGTAAACGACTGTGGAATTTAAATAATTATTTTTAATGAAATTATGCGCCATGGGTAGTTTACCTGTGGCTTTTTATTTTGATTATTGGAAATTAAGTTTTCTCTGGTTAACATGATATTATGGTTAATTCATAAATTAATTAAAAGAAAAGATATATTAAGCCATGCTGATTTTAGCATGGCATTTTTTATAGTAAAGTAAAGTCCGTGACTTTTAACCACAATTATCCATTAAAAATTTCCGTTATTAATTATCAATTTTTAATTATCAACTTTCAACTATCAAGGGGGACTATTACATGAAATCATTATTCAAGCCATATAAAGGCTTATCAAAGGAAATTTGGGTTATATTCTTTGCAAGAGTAATAAATTGTATGGGAGCATTTATTTTCCCATTATTAACTTTAATTTTAATAACTAAAATTGGAGTAGATAAAAAAACAGCAGGATATATTATTTCAGGATCTGGTATTTTATTTATGCTTAGTGGCGTTTTAGGAGGTAAACTTACAGATTTATTTGGAAGAAAAAATCTAATTATATTTTTTAATTTCATAGGAGCAGGTTTTTATTTAGCTGCTGGTTTTATGCCAATCTCAAAAAATATGATTCCTATGATTATTTTAGCAGGATTTTTCATGTCTATGTCAGACCCTGCAAGTTCTGCACTTGTTGCAGATATAACAGAACCTAAGACCAGGGACGGAGCTTATTCTTTGTTTTATATGGGAATAAATATTGGATTTGCATTTTCACCAATAATTGGTGGCTTACTTATGAAAAATCATTTAAATTTACTTTTTTTAATTGATGGCGGTACTGCTATTGTTTCTATGCTTCTTATTTTATTTTTTATAAAAGAACCTGATTATAAATCAAAAGAAGTCTTAGGAGAAGATAGAGAATTAGAAAAACATGTTGAGGGATCAACTCTTGAAGTGTTAAGACAAAGGCCAATATTAATATTCTTTGCTTTAACTATGTTTGGTTATAGTTTTGTATACTCACAATGGAGTTATATGTTTCCAATGAACGTAGAGCAAATATTCAGTGGAAATGGAGGCAGGGTATATGGAGGGTTAGTTAGCTTTAATGCTGTGATAGTTATATTTTTAACGCCTCTAATAACCTTGCTATTATCTAAAAGAAAAAATATAAAAAGAATATTTTATGGAGGTATACTATATACAATTGGTTTTGGTTCATTATTTTTCGCAAAAGGAATTTATGTTTTCATTTTTTCTGTTTTAGTAATAACTTTAGGAGAAATTATAGTAACTACTAGTTCCTCACCTTTTATAGCAAATCATACACCAGCTTCTCACAGAGGAAGGATAAATTCTATACTTCCAATAATAACTGGGTTTGGATACACAATAGGACCAGCAATTATGGGCACAATATTATCATATACATCAATAAATAATGCATGGATATTTGTAGCTGTAGTTATGATGATATTTTCATTATGTACATTAGTATTAGAAAAGTATGACAATTCAACCACAATAAAAAATGAAGAAAATGATAAAATCCTAGAACATTAAGTAAAAATAACCAGGAGGGTTGAAAAATTATTCTGGTTATTTTGTTTTGTGTTATAGTATTACTATATATAAATTAAATGTAAATAAAGGTAATTATTAAATTTAAGTGTAAAAATTGAAATTACAAATTTATTTATAGATTACAACTTGAAATGTTCATAGAGAATACTGATAGTTTGATATTGTGTGCTGATGGTACATTTAAAGCGGGAGTTGCAGGAGGCCTATGTCAAATTTCAAATATGATATATTGGATGACACTACATACGTCATTAACAGTAACTGAAAGGTTTAGACATAGTCATGATATATTTCCAGATGTTAATAGGACTCAGCCTTTTGGAACAGGGGCAACTTGCGCGTACCCTTCTCTTGATTTACAAATATACAATGGTACAAGCTCTGAATTTCAATTAATATTATATTTAACTAAAGATAATTTGATTGGGGAGTGGAAAAGTTTAGAGCCATCATTGAATAAATATGAAGTATATGAAAAAGAACATTGGATTACTTCAGGAATGTTTGATGGATATGTAAGAAATAATAGAATTGGAGGGAAAATTCCATGAAGAAAATAAGATTTAGAGCATCATGGAGCTTAGATATTATTCCTTTTATTTTCTGTAAGAATTATTTATTATTATTTTTGAATTAAGAATAAATTTGGAAGACAGTCTTTATGATTGTTTTCTTTTTTATTTAAAAATTGACCTAGGTCAAGGTTTTATTCTTCTGGTCAAACTATAATAAACACATAAGATAAATACAAATAAGAGGGGGAATTCAAAATGAATAAAACTTATCAATTAGAAACATTAACATGTCCAAGCTGTGTTCTTAAAATAGAGGGAGCTGTTAAAAAAATTAAAGGCGTTAATGATGTGAAAATATTATTTAATGCAAGTAAGGTAAAGGTAGACTATGATGAAAAAATTGTTGAAGCAAATGAAATTAAAATAACTATTAAAAAATTAGGATTTAGTATATTAGGAGAAAAATAATAGTAAACGAGGAGGTGACTTAAAGCCACCTCTTTAAATCCCTATTGGGTAAAAAGGAGAATCGATAAATGAAAACTAATAAGAATCAAATAGTTGTAATTTCAGGTAGTATAATAGTCGTTGCGCTAATATTAAAAAAGATGAACTTATATATAAATATATCAAATATTTTGATGATTATTGCGACATTTGTTGGGGGATATTCTATAGCACTAAATGCAGTGAGAGCTTTAAAATATAAAATACTTGGAATAGACGCTTTGGTTACTTTTGCGGTAATAGGAGCTATATTTATTGGAGAATATTTTGAAGCAGCAGCTGTAACTTTTCTATTTGTGTTTGGAAATTATTTGGAGGCTAAGACTCTTGAAAAAACACGATCATCGATAAAGATGCTTTTAGATTTAGTACCAGATGTTGCAAGAGTTTTAAGGGATGATAAAGAATTAGAGATATCTCCCAATGAAGTAATAGAAAAAGATATAGTTATAGTTAAGCTAGGTGAAAAGATTCCTGTGGATGGTACTATAATTGAGGGGGAATCATATGTAAATCAGGCTGCTATAACTGGGGAATCTATGCCGGTGAAAAAAGGAATAGAAGACACTGTATTTTCAGGGACAATTGTAGAGTCTGGATATTTAAAAGTTAGAGCGGACAAAGTGGGAGATGATACTACATTTTCAAGAATCCTTGAGATGGTGGAAGAAGCTCAGGATAAAAAAGCAAAGACTCAAAAATTTCTCGAAGTATTTGCCAAATATTATACTCCTTCAATCATTGTTTTATCTGTAATAGTTTATATTATTACAAGAAATATTGAACTTGCGCTAACACTTCTTGTAATATCTTGCCCGGGAGCACTTGTGATTTCAACACCAGTATCTATAGTATCTGGTATAGGAAATGGAGCTAAGGCAGGAATACTTATAAAAGGAGGAGATGTAATAGAAAAGCTTGGAACTGTTAAAGTTATAGCTTTTGATAAAACGGGAACCCTTACAGTTGGAAGACCTGAAGTAACTAGAATTAAAACTATTGATATAGAAGAAGATGAACTTTTGTACTTGGTATCAAGTGCGGAGATGTATTCAGAGCATCCTCTTGCTAAAGCTTTAATAAAAAAGGCAAAATCACATAATGAACAAGAAATTAATCCTCCAGAGGATACGGAAATAATTACAGGATATGGGGTAAAAGCAAAAGTAAAAAATCAGGTTATTTTAGTTGGGAATAGAAAACTTATGCTAGAAAATAATATAAAAATATCTAAGCAAATGGAGGAGTATATCAGAAATGAAGAAATAGATGGACAAACCGTAGTTTTAGTTTCAAATTTAGAAAAAATAATAGGAGTTATTTCTATTTCAGATGCTATTCGAAAAGACGCTGCTCAGCTTATAAAGAAGTTAAAATCACAAGGTGTTAAAAAAGTAGTAATGATAACTGGGGATAATAAGCGGGCGGCAGAAGCTATTGCTAAAAAAGTTGGAGTAGATGACTATTATGCAGATCTTTTGCCAGAGGACAAGGTATCTATTTTGAATAAATTGAAAAATGAAATAGGCGTTATTGCAATGGTTGGAGATGGAGTTAATGACTCACCTGCTTTAGCATCCGCTGATATTGGGATTGCACTTGGGGGTGCAGGTTCAGATGTTGCTATGGAAACAGCAGATGTAGTTTTGATGTCTGATGAATTAAAAAAGGTATCTTACGCTATAGGCTTAAGTAGGGCTACAGTGATAAATATGAAAGAAAATATATATTTTGCTATAATTACAGTATCATTGCTTTTATTTGGGGTATTATTAAAGGTAGTAGTACTTTCATCTGGAATGTTCATACATGAGTTAAGTGTATTAGTGGTTATAATAAATGCAATAAGACTATTGAAATACAGGGAGTGAAAGAATGCAGCATAATTATAAAGAAAATTGTATACAGAAAGTTCCTATATTCAGCAAATTATCTATTAAAGAAATGATTGAAGTTTCAATGACAACTACTCACAAAGAATATAAAAAGGGAGAAACTATATATTTAGAAGGTGAGCTTTCTGAGATATTATTTGTGATTAATAAAGGGAAAGTGAAAATATTCAATATATCTGAAGATGGTAAAGAACAGATTATAAGAATATTAGGTGTTGGGGATTTTATGGGAGAACTTTCTTTATTTACAAAGTACCCATTAAAAAACAATGCAGAAGCAATAGAAGCTACTTCCATATGTATAATATATAGTAAAAATATAAATGAACTAATAGAAAAAAATCCTAGTATTGCATTGAAAATTATAAAAGAATTAAGTGTTAGGCTTGAAACAACAGAAGAGATGATTGAATCCCTTAGACATAAAGATGTGGAACAGCGTGTAGCAGATATATTGATTAAGTTAGCAGATGAAAATAATGTGATAAATTTATCTATAAGTAAAAAGGATCTTGCTGCTTATATTGGTATGAGTCAGGAAACATTAAGTAGAAAACTATCCAAATTTCAAGAAGGTGATTTAATTAGTCAAGAAGGGCAAAGAAAAATTGTAATTTTAGATATAGTAACTCTAAGTAAGATAAGTAAAAAAATACAATAATACATCTACAAAATCTCATAAATGCGATACAATTACATTATTATAGATGTAATTAGATTAGCAAAGAATAGGATTGCGTACCTAAGGAAGGTCTTACTGAAATAGATATTGATGGTATTCCTTCTGTAGTAGGCGGTGCAAGAGGAGATAATCAACAATTATTTATAATTAAGTATGATAAAGAATTAAATGAATATAAAAATATAGTTGTAGATTCAAAAGTAGGATCAAGTAATGTTTATATTCTTAATCGTGAAAAAGGTGATATAATAATGTCTGCTAATAGAGAAATTGGCCAGGCGGCAATATATATAAATGAATAGAAATAAAAAGAATCTCTGCATCTTGCTGTAGAGATTCTTTTTATTGACGACTATGTCACATCGTGATATAGTTTTGTTATGATATGTAACGACATGACATATAAGGAGGTAAAATGAATAAAGATAAAATAATAAAAAAATATTTACCTATGACAGAAACTGCTTACTATATTTTGCTATCTTTATATAAACCAAGACATGGCTATGGAATAATATTAAAGGTTCAAGATTTGACTAAAGGAAGAATCAGTTTAGGCTCAGGGACGGTTTATGGAACTTTGTCTAAAATGCAAAGAGATGGGATAGTTTCTATATATTCTAGTGAAGATAGAAAAACTATATATGAAATCACAGATATAGGAAGAGAATTGATTACTCTAGAATTTGAAAGAATAAAAGAATTAAACCAAAATGCTTTAGAATTGGAGGGGAAATTCCATGAAGAAAATAAGCTTTAGACCACTATGGAGCTTAGATATTATTAAAACAGAAAAATATTTATCAGATATGGCGAAAAAAGGTTATAAATTAGCTGGTATAAATTACATTGCAAAAATATTTAAATTTGAAAAAGGTGAAAGTAAAGATATAAATTACAAAATAACTTATTCTAAAGATTATGGAAATAAATTAGCAACCAGCCTTATAAATGATGGTTGGAAAACTTGCTCTGAAAATAAAAGGTGGAGAGTTCAAGTAAATGAAAACGAAAAATCTAGTATAAAAAAGAGCCCCTCAAGAGATGGGATTTGGAAAAGGAATAAGAAAATTTTTGAAATTCTTCAATCTTTAATTTTTGTTCCATTGCCAATTATGATTATTAATACTATAACAATGTTTATGCATGGAGGAATTTTTAATAAAAATTCAACTATTTCTTATAAAAACAATGTTATTATTATTGGAACTCCTAATTCTTATAGTGAGATATATTATTATGACTTAATTTCTTATGCGGTTTTAATTATAATAATCATCCTAGCTGTAATTTCAAGTGTAATATTATTTAAAGGAAATAAAAAATTAAAAAGTGAAATAGGACAAGTTGAAGAAGTTGAAGAATTTGAAGAAGTTAAGATTTCTAATAAGGTGGAAAAAATAAGAAAGAATAAGCTTGGATGGGAGTATCAGCCAGACCTTATAGAAAAATGGCTTGAAGATATGGAGTATAAAGGTTTTAATCTATGTAAAGTTGATATAAACTCTTTTAGTTTTATTAAAGGGGAAAGGAAAAAAATAAAATATTATATTGATTCTCAAAAATCGCCCGGTGAAGGTTATTATGATATTTATCTTTCTTCAGGATATAAATTAGTAAATAGTGATGAAGAGAGTAGTAAAACCTGCACAATTTGGAAAAAAGAATATAATGAAAATGAAGTAGAGCCAATTATGTATAATGATTCTAGTATTGGAATAAATATTGCAAAAAAAAGAATGCTTTATTTACCAATGAATATATTTCTAATTATTATATTTACAGCGACTTTGAAATTTATTATAGAGTTAATTATTAATTATAAAATAATTACAAATGCTAATGCATTAAAATATGTTATGTATTTTTTAGCATTACCTTTGATTATTTTTATAATAGTATATACGTTTATAGTGTCTATGAAAATTATTAAATATTATTTTAGGCTTAAAGGTAAAATAAATAAATAAATAAAAGGAGCAGAAGGATGAAATTAAAAGTTTTAGTAGACAATAATACTTATATAGATCAGTATTATTGCGGAGAACCTGGTGTTTCATACTATATTGAAGATGAGGATAGTAAGTTACTTTTAGATGTAGGGTATTCAGATTTATTTTTGAAAAATGCAGTTGGATTAGGAGTGGATCTAGAAAAAATAGACACTATTGTTATATCACATGGACATGATGACCATACAAGAGGATTGAAATACTATTTTGAGCAAAATTATAAAAATAATATCTCTATAATTGCTCATCCTAATGCGTTTAATGAAAAAAGAGTAGGAGATATGAAAATTTCTTCTCCTATATTGAAAGAAGAATTAAAAGATAAATGTAATTTAATTCTTTTAAAAGACCCTATAAAAGTTAGCAAAAATATAGTTTTTTTAGGAGAAATACCGCAAATAAATAGCTTTGAAAAAAGAATCCCAATAGGTAAAGAAATTACTTCAAAAACTCAAAAGGATGATTATTTATTAGATGATTCGGCATTGGTATATAAAAATGAAAATGGAATCTATATTATTACAGGATGCTCTCATAGTGGGATATGCAATATAGTAGAATATGCAAAACAAGTATGTCATGATAATCGGGTGCTTGGAATTATAGGCGGATTCCATTTATTTGAAGTGGATCAGCGAGTGAAAAATACTATTGATTATTTAAAAGAAAACAATATAAAAGAGTTATATCCATGTCATTGTACCTCATTTTATGTTAGAGCAGAAATACACAAAACTCTGCCATTAAAAGAGGTTGGAGTAGGAATGGAAATAATTTGGTAAAAAATCATTAAAGATTAACTTGAGATACATTCCAAAATTCATCTACCCACAAGCCTATTATTCTAACATTTAGGTTCCAAGAACTTACTACATAGCTAGACTTTACTATGTCGGAAAAGTGCTTGTATTTATCAACTGGATTTGCAGCACAATCAAAATGACCAACTATAGCAATAAGATTAGAGTTATGAGCTGTTATAGAGATTATAACTTTTTCTTTTATTCTTTCGGTTTCGCAAATACTACCTTGGGATAATACTTTATTCATTCCAGGTTCTGTTATTAAATCCACATAAGCTATATTAAAATTTTCTTTCAACCAGTTTGTTACAGGTATCTGAGTTCTACCATCAATACAGTTAAGAGCCGTTACAAATTTTTTATTCATTGTGCACCACCAATTACTTTTTACTAATAAAATATGATGAATTTATTTAGTATGTGATAACTTACATTATATATTGTAACCAAAATAGGAAAATAATATTTAGAAAAAAATGAGATAGTAAAAGGTAAGAAGTTGGTATCATAGGTTACTGAATATATTTACCATAAATGATATTCTTTAAATACGAAGTTAGAAGGGAGCACAAAGATGGCAAACATAATAAATTTACAGAGGCAGCATAAAGAAATTCTTGAAACTTTAAATATTATTAAAAGATTAATAGATATTGGTGAAATAGAAACAAGTGCTATGGACATATCAGTTCAAATAAATCAACTTGCAGGTAAGTTAAAAATGCATTTAAATTCCGAGGATAAATATTTATATCCAGATTTACTTAAGAGTGAGAGTGTAGAATTAAAAAATATTGCAAATGAATATATAAATGAAATGGGTGATATTCTTGTAGTGTTTACGGAATACAAAATGAAGTTTAACACAAGAAGTAAAATATTATTAGATACAAAAGGATTTTTAGAACAATCTAAAATTATATTTAGTACTATAGAAAACAGAATAAATAAAGAGGAAATAGGTTTATATCCCTTAATAAAATAATTATATGCATGGCATTTGATCTTCTGATTAAGTGCTTTTGTTTTGTTTAAAGATAAATTTGGAAAATCGGAATTTTGTAAATTAATATATTCAAAAAGGATATAAAAATATAAAGTGAATTTTGTAATTATATGTAATTTGAAGAAAATAACAAAAAATGATACAATATATGGTATAAGATAAATTTATAAAGGAGGAAATGAAATGGAAATTACTATTGTTGGTACTGGGAATGGTGGAACTGCGGCGGCAGCACACTTATCATTAAAGGGACATAAAGTAAATGTTTTAAAAGTTAGTAGTAGAGAATCTGAACATTTTGAGACTATGAAGCGAACCAAGAAAATTAAATTGACAGGAATTTATGGGGATCATGTTAATGATTTGAATATTGTGACGGACAAACCGGAATTAGTAATTCCAAATGCAGATATTATTTTGGTGTATTATGTAACTAATTATCATGATAAAGTTGCAGATAAAATTTCTAAATATTTAAGGGACAATCAAATAATATATATATGTCCAGGCTATATGGCTACAGCTATATTCACAAATAAAATGGAGTCTTGTAAAAATAAAGCAAATCCTATATTTGTAGAAGGAGAAACTATACCATATTCATGTAGAATAAAAAAACCGGGTTTAGTTTCTATAGTTTCAGATAATTATAGACATCCTGTGGCAGTAATACCAAAGGAAAAGGAAGATTATACTATAAATATATTGCAAAATGTTATAGGTAATTTGGAAAAAAGGGATTCAATTTTTGAAGTGTCTCTTCATAATCCTAATGTAATAATTCATACAATAGGGACGCTTATGAATATTTCTAAAGTTGAAGATAAAAACATTGATTATGCAATGTATAAGGATGGATTTTCTAAATCTACATGGAAAATTGTTAAAGCATTAGATGATGAAAAATGTGATGTTTTGGGTAAAATGGGCTATAAAAAAAGAACATATTTTGATGAATTCTTAGTAAGAACTTTCAAGGAAAAGGATGGAATTTCCAACGAAGAAGGTTTTAAAATATATGCAAGTCAAGCGCCCTCAGGTCCTAATAATATAGATAATAGATATATTACTGAAGACATTCCAATGGGCTTAGGTCTATTAAGCTATTTAGGTAATAATTTAGAAATTAAGACTCCTGTTGCGGACATGCTTATAATGTTAGCATCCTTAGTGTTAAGCAGAGATTTCACATCGGAAGTAAGAACTGCGGAAAAAATGGGCTTTAAAGATTTTAATGAGTATTATTGTAAGTTTAAGTAGAAGAGTGTTTTATCATAAAATATTTACATGATTTTATCTGGAAACCTCACTAATGTGATATTCAAAACATTCCTTTAATAAAATAATTATATGTACGGCATTTAGTCTTAGGATTAAGTGCTTTTGTTTTGTGTAAAATTAATTTCTATATAATAATAAAAAAACTATTGACAAATACTATATCATTTTATAATATAGTATTAAATGATATATCGTTTAATGATATAAAGGAGGAG
>JBGUER010000101.1:0-11930 GCA_041821285.1 Clostridiaceae bacterium | reverse complement strand
TTTAATTTTATTTGCTATTTCATCCCGCTTTCTCTTATATCTTTTTTCTTTTCCTTCTCTATTGTTTAATTTTCCTGAATAAATAGTTTCTGGATCTATACCACTTAGCACTAATATCTTTCCTATAGACATATTAAATATATTCATTAAAAAATATTTGGATGGTATCCTTTTATCTAACTTCTTCTTATCTAATTTTTTTGTAAATTCACAAATAGTAATTTTATTATATTTTAAATACTCCCCTTTTATTGTTTCTAATAATTCTCCTATAGTTATATTCGTTTTTGGTATTATAACTGTCTTGTCTAAATCAAATTTACTGATTGCTTCAGTATTTTTAACTTCTTTATCATCATTGTTGCTATTATCATTTTTATTAGATATTTCTATAAATTTTTCTAGTAAATTATCTTTAATTTGCGTATCCACTACTAATTTATCGTATAGCAAATTAAGATTTTCAATTTGCTTTAACAATGGTTCTATGAGTTTATAATTTAAATAATTTTCAACTTTTCTAAAATCATTATTCATTATACCCTTACCATTCGAAGAAACCTTTCTATAACAAAAGGAAGTATTTTTTAAATCTGTTTTCTCATTTACATTAATAAGAATAATATTTTCATTTCCTTTAGTTAAATCATTAAATCTTTTAGAAAAATCCTTAGAAAAATCAGGAATTATAATAAAGTTAAGAACTTTGCTTGTCATTAAATTTGCATTTATATAATCCTCTAAAACATCTCCTGTAAGACTATTATCATTTATAAAATTCCCATACTCAATATTTTTTTCTTTTACTTTTAGCAATATATATTCTGATGAAACATTAAACAAACTATTTGTATATCTATTTAATTGAGCCAAAGCTAAATCAAGATTATTTATATCATTTAGTGTTTTTAATTCAAATAAGACAATATCTCCTAAATCAGTTAATACTAGAAAATCTATTTCTTGATTATTAAAATTAAATTTTGGTGTTATTAATATATCCTTAATGTTTTTCTCTAACATAGTTGAAATTAAATCTATAAAGAAATTTTTCTTGTTAACAACAATGTTTTCTAAAGCTTTATGACTGATATTCCTATTCATTCTCTACCACCTCTTACCTATATTATGTGTAAAAGTGATATAGGTTATACTAAATTTTTCATATTAAAACACTCATTTTACAACAAAAATCCATTGGTTTCCCAATGGATTTTTTTATTTTTTTATGATTCTAACTAGTATAAATTTTCATGGCATCTCGTAAAAAAACTGCACAGCCTGGAGCTATTTTGTCGTAGTAAGTGGTGAATCTCTCATCATCAACATACATTTGAACAAGTGCCATATGAGCTTCTTTTGAATATTTTTCCCAAAAGTTTAGAATCCATTCTTTGTGGAGTTCACAGGCCCTTTGAGCAAGTTCACAAGACGGATCTCCCCCTTCATATGCTTCTTTTATTGCTTGATTTACTTTAGTTGTTAATTCTTCAATTTCAGCATATTTTTCTTTACTGGTATTTTTCATTTTCTTATTAAATCGGTTTATGGTTCCCTCACCATATTTCTCTCTTATCTCTTTACCATATTTAAGTTCATTATCATCAATCAACTTTTGTTTAAATCCTTCGAACTTTTCTTTGTCTGACATGATTATTCTCCCTTCAGTCACTGCAATTGTTTTTTCCACATTTGCAATTAATGACTCTAATTGTTTCTTTTTATCAAGAAGCTTCCTATGGTGTTCCGTTAGTGCATCAACCATATTAAAAGAAGAAGAAGTTATAATCATTTTGATATTTTCAAGTTCCACACCAAGTTCCTTGTAAAACATAATTTGCTGCAACCTATCTACTTCAGCCTCCCCATATATCCGATAACCAGATGAATTGATTCTTGCCGGCTTAAGAAGTTCAATTTCATCATAATATCTAAGTGTTCTAGTACTAATACCTGCGAGTTTTGCTAATTTATTTATGGTGTATTCCATATAATCACCTCCTGATAATTCTATAATAAACCTTTACGTTACGTCAATGTCAATAGGTTTTTTATATATTTTTTATTTAGATTCTATGGTAGAATTATTATAATTATTAATCTAATGGAGAATTTTTATTATGTTAGTTAACCGAACTTTATTTATTATTTTTACTGTTGTACTTATGCTTATTTTATCCTTCTTAATGAAAAACATCATTTTAGCAGGAATCATCACTTTTTTTATTGTAATGATAGCCTACTTAATTATCTCAATTTTTAGAGGTAAAAAAAGGATTAATTTATTAGAGGAAAACTGTGATCCCGAAGCATTTTTAGAAGCTACAGAAAAACAAAGAAAAATTACAGGCAAAAATCCTAAAATGAATAGTTATTTTGATATTGATAAATCTGCTGGCTTAATTCTATTGGGACAGTTTCAAGAAGCAAAGGAAGTTTTATTATCAATTGACCAAAATTTATTATCTAATAAAAATGGAACTCTACTTATATATACTATAAACTTAATAGCTTGTTTACACGAACTTGGAGAAATAGAAGAATCGGAAAAAATATATGAAAATCAAATACCTCTACTTTCACCTATAAATAAAAGACTAGTTTTAAGTATGAATTTTCTTATAGCTGATAGGCTTTTCTTCTTGGGTCGATTGGACGAAAGCAAAGAAAACTTCAATGAATTATTAAAACAAAAGGTAAGTAAGCGTATATATCTAAGCGTTTTATATCGTTTAGCCCAAATAGAAGAAAAAACTGGAAATACGGAAGATGCCCGAAGTAAATATAAAGAAGTAGCTGATAAAGGTAATAATTTATGGATAGCTAAACAAACTAAAAAGCATTAAAAAAGTGCCCCGGAGGACAATGTTTTAACTAAATGACATTGTCCTCCGGGGACACCTTGTATTATAGATATTTCACTAATTCTTGATTTTTTCTAAATCAAATTTCTTACTGATGTTATGGATGAATTATTAAACTACCTAATATTTTATATACTAAACAGCAATAAGATTATCGCAAAGGAAATCATGGCAGAAAGACTGCCTGTGACTATTTCTTTTAGTGTATGTCGCTTTAATAAAAGAGAAGACCAAATTATCAAAGCAAAAATTATTACACAAGGCAAAACGCTTTTCCAACCAATTAAATAAATTAACAATATCAATGGGCCTGTAATACTACAGGCATGACCACTGGCTCGCAACTTAATCACCTTATTAAACACAGTTAATATTACAATAGATAAAAAATAAGTCATATAAATAAGCATTAAGCTATTACTCGAATGAGATATCAAACCATAGATAATTGCAGCTGCATATCCCACAAGACTTAATATAAATGCAAGACTTCGCTGACCATCACGACCTCTATCCTTGTATTTTGGAATAATCGACGCAAGCGGATAAGCTAATACAGGTATTAACATCAAAAATAAAATAGATAGGAAAAACTCAGAAATATTTTTAAATATGTTATCTTTTAAAAAGAACAGAATAATAAATAATGATAATACCAAAATAGGAGGTACAGTAATTATTCGAATAAATTTGGCAAATTTAACTCGTTTAGTCATTCCTTTTGTCACCCCAGAAAAAAAGAGCAATTGTGCCTGGGCCTGTATGGCTACCTATAGTCGTTCCTACACTGTTAATTTCAACGTTACCATTCAATTTTTTGAACCGTTCTTCTACAAGAGTAGCAACAGCCTGTGCATCTTCATAACACCCTGCATTGGAGATGTAGCACTTTCCGTTATAATCAAGTCCATCTTGCACAAACGATTCCATTTTATTTACAATTTCTCTAATAACCACCTTTTTGCCTCTTATCTTAAATCTAGGAATAAGCTCACCTTTATCATTCATATTGAGCAGAGGACAAATATTAAGTAGTGTTCCAAACCAACCTGATGCCTTGGAGATTCGTCCACCTTTAACATAGAAAGTAAGGTCAGTAGAAAAAAACCAATGATGAAGTTCAAGTTTATGTTCATCTGCCCAAACACATAACTTGTCAATATCCATACCACCATCGCGCATATCTGCAAGTGTATCCATAATAAGTCCATATCCGGAAGATGCACCTAAAGAATCTACAATGTGAATTTTTCTTTCTGGATATTTTTCAAGTAACATACTTTTGGCAATGTTGGCGGAATTATAAACTCCCGAAAGACCACTTGAAAGGCATACATGCAAAATATCCATACCTTGCTCTAAAAATGGTGTGAAGTATTCAACAAATTCACTTACATTTACCTGAGATGTTTTGGTTTCTGCACCTTCACTAATTTCTTTGTAAAAATCTTCAAAAGAAAGTGATTTTCCCAAATCATCAGAATATTGTTTTCCATCTACTGAATAGTGAAAACAAACAAAGTGAATATCTCTTTTATTAAAATGTTCCTCAGTTAAATCTGCTGTAGAACAGCAACTTAGTATATACTTTACCATAATTATTATTTCCCTCCATTTAAGTATTGTGATGCATTTTAGGTTACGCTTGGTTAGAAGTAATGCCACTATGCAAAGTATAATGAACATGATACTCTATAATACATATAAAACAAATTTTAGAAAAATTTTTTACTCGTATACTATACCACAGAATTATGAAAATAAAAATGATTTTATTAAACAGCTCTTCACCTTTTGTATAATTTTGGAATTACTCTATTTTATATTTTAATCTTCATTTTTGCCTCTATTTATTATATGAATATTATTATATTTTTATATTTTTATATAATTATGAAGACACATCCTATCATATATTTAATTTATTTTTTCATTAATATAAAATATTAATATTATAAAAAATAATGCACTTTTGGATTTTACTTCCCAAGTGCATTATTTTTATTTCTTTGAAACTAATATATTTCATTTAGTTTCCTTATTACCAATTTATTACTCTTGATTTATCTTGTTAAGAATTCCTTTTGCCATGTCTTCTGTGAAGTTTTCACCTGCAAACATTGCAAGCATTCTTAATGTTGTAAATTGCATCATTTCTTTCATCATATTTGCCATATCTTCGCCTAAATCAGAAAATTGACCTGCCATTCCAGCGGTAATTTGCCCTATGATTTCTGCTCCTACTGGATTTTTCATCAATTCTCCCATAGTTGAATTTACAGTATATTTTTTCACTA
Source organism: Clostridiaceae bacterium (assembly GCA_041821285.1). Classification (GTDB taxonomy): domain Bacteria; phylum Bacillota; class Clostridia; order Clostridiales; family Clostridiaceae; genus JAJBWD01. Next base: position 6,769 of record JBGUER010000101.1, on the reverse strand, counting down.
TTTTCACAGTAGAATTAACTTTCACTTTTGCTTTTAGCGGTAAGGCAACTGAAGATCCACCCACTAATATGTTGAAATCACCTGTTTCCACATGCCAATCGGAAATTTCAGTATTGTAATATGCAAATGCTCTTTTACCTAACACAAATGTGATTTCTTTTTCTTCATTTGGTTGTAATTCAACTTTAGCAAATTCTTTTAATTCCTTAATAGGTCTTATAACCGAGCTTTCTATGTCTTCTACGTATAACTCTACAACTTCTTTTCCTGCTACATTCCCTGTGTTTTTTATTTTAACAGAAACTTTTATTTCTTCTGTATCATTTATTTCTAAATCACTTACCTTAATGTCTTCATAAGCAAAACTAGTATAGGAAAGTCCATAACCAAAAGGAAATAAAGTTTTTATTTTTTTAGCATCATAATACCTATAGCCAACAAATAAGCCTTCTTTATATTCTACTTTGTTTTCTTTTCCTGGAAAATTCAAAAATGAGGGATTATCTTCTAATCTAATAGGAAAGGTTTCTGCTAATTTTCCACTAGGATTTACTTTTCCATATAATAAATCTGCTATAGCACCACCAGATGCCTGGCCTCCTAAATATCCTTCTAATACACCTTTAACTTCATTTACCCAAGGCATTTCTACTGGAGAACCATTTGATAATACCACAACTATATTTTCATTTATATTACTTAATTCTTCTATTAAGCTATTTTGATTTGGAGGCATTTTCATATGTTTTCTATCATATCCCTCTGATTCATATAAATCTGGCAATCCAGCAAATATAATAACAACATCATTTTTAGCTGCTAGCTCTTTTGCTTGTTTAACCAAATATTCATTTACATCATCTTTAATTAAATCATAGCCTTTTCCATATGAAACATCTCCATATTTTTTCATTTCATCTAAAGCATTTAACAAAAATGTAGGATTGATGTGTGAACTTCCACCACCTTGGTATCTTGCTTTTTCTGCAAGTTCTCCGATTACGACAATTTTTTTACCTTTTGTTAATGGCAATATATCTTCTTCATTTTTAAGAAGAACCATACATTCTGATGCTACTTTTCTAGCAAAATCATGATGCTGCTCCTTGTTAAATATTGCATCTTGTTCTATGTTATCCTGTGCTTTTAAAACAAATTTCAGTAATCTTTCAATAGTAGCATCTAAAACATACTCTTCTAATTCACCATTTTTTATAGCTTCTACTATTTTTTTATCATTATCTCCATTTATACCAGGCATTTCTAAATCTTGGCTTGCTTTGACTCCTTCTACTCTATTATTGTTTGCGCCCCAATCTGTTACAACAACGCCTTCATAGCACCATTCTTCTCTTAAGATTTTCTTTAATAGATAATCATGTTCAGAACAATAAGTACCATTTACTTTATTATAAGCACTCATAACAGTCCAAGGTTTTGCTTCTATAATAGCTGTTTCAAAACTCGCTAAATATATTTCTCTTAAAGTTCTTTCATCTATAAGGGCATCTACTGAAAATCTTTTATATTCCTGATTATTAACAGCAAAATGCTTTATACTTGTTCCTATGCCTTGTTTTTGAACACCTAAAATATGATGCTTAGCCATTTGTGAAGCTTGATACGGGTCTTCTGAAAAATACTCGAAATTTCTACCGCACAAAGGAGATCTTTTTATATTTACTGCAGGTCCTAATAATACAGATACTTGTTCTGATTTAGCTTCTTTAGCTATTGTACTACCTACATTAGATATTAATTCTCTATCCCAAGAAGATGCCAATGCTACTCCTGATGGAAAGCATGTTGACGGTATGCTTTCATTAAGTCCTAAGTGGTCAGAACTACCTGCTTGTTTTCTTAATCCATGAGGTCCATCGGATACCATTACTGATGGTATCTCTAATCTTTCAATTGGTTCTGTATTCCAAAAATTTAATCCTGAACACATTGAAGCTTTTTCCTCTAATGTCATCTTTGAAATTAAATTTTTTATTCTTTTCTCCACACTACTTCCTCCTACTCTTTATATTTAAAGATTTCAGTAATAATTAAAATAAATTTATTAAATTCACCTAGTTTAGTCATTCCTTTTTTTCCCCCAGAAAAAAAGAGCAATTGTGCCCGGGCCTGTATGGCTACCTATAGTAGTTCCCACACTATTAATTTCAACATGACCATTCAATTTTTTAAACCGCTGTTCAACAAGAGCAGCAACAGCCTTTGCATCCTCATAACACCCTGCGTTAGAAATATAACACTTTCCGTTATAATCAAGTCCATCCTGTGCAAAAGCTTCCATTTTATTTACAATTTCTCTAATGACTACCTTTTTACCCCTTATCTTAAATCGAGGAATAAGCTGACCTTTGTCATTCATATTGAGCAGAGGACAAATATTAAGCATTGTTCCAAACCAACCTGATGCCTTGGAGATTCGTCCACCTTTTACATAAAAGGTAAGGTCAGTGGAGAAAAACCAATGATGAAGTTTAAGTTTATGTTCATTTGCCCAAACACATAGCTTATCAATATTCATACCACCATCGCGCAAATCTGCAAGTGTATCCATAATTAGTCCATAGCCAGAAGATGCGCCCAGTGAATCTACAAGGCGAATTTTTCTTTCAGGGTATTTTTCAAGTAATATACTTTTGGCAATGTTGGAGGAATTATAAACTCCCGAAAGGCCACTTGAAAGACATACATGCAAAATATCCATGCCTTGCTCTAAAAATGGCGTAAAGTATTCAATAAATTCATTTACATTTACCTGAGATGTTTTAGTTTCTGCGCCCTCACTAATTTCTTTATAAAACTCTTCAAAAGAAAGCGATTTTCCCAAATCATCAGAATATTGTTTTCCATCTAACGAATAGTGAAAGCAAACAAAGTGAATATCTCTTTTGTTAAAATGCTCCTCAGTTAAATCTGCCGTAGAACAACAGCTTAATACATACTTTCCCATAATTGTGATTCACCCCCCATTAATTAATATTATTCTATAAATACAATAATATCACCTAAATATTATTGAATACTTACTTCTTTTCTTGATTTACGCTTAGTTAGAAATAATGCCACTATTCATTGATATTGCTGCAAATTCTAAAAATTGGAGCAAAACATAACAAGGCACTCTTGAATTTCAGTTCAAAAGTGCTTTGTTATTAATCTTTTATATTATTTTCCATATTAGAAACATAATATGCATCCCTTGCTACCATTAATTCTTCCTGTGTAGGAATAACCATTACTTTAACAGGTGAATCATCCATACTAATAAGTGTTTCTCCTGATACATTATTATTTCTCTCTTCACTTAAATTAACACCTACAATTTTTAATTTATCACATACAGCTTTTCTAAGATATTTATCATTTTCGCCAGCTCCAGCTGTAAAAACAATCACATCTGCACCTTCTAAAAGCACATAATAATAGGAAATCGCCTTTACTATACTGTTAACTTGAATGTCAAAAGCTAATTTACATCTTTCTATTCCATTTTTTATTCCTTCTCTTATATCGCGACCATCATTGGATATTCCACTTATGCCAAGTAGACCAGAACCTTTATTTAATTTTTTTATTACATAAGATATAGAACGTTCTTCTTTTTCAGATATAAATTCAATAATAGCAGGATCAATACTTCCGCTTCTAGTGCCCATAGTTATTCCAGCAAGCGGTGTTAGCCCCATCGTAGTATTGATAGATTCCCCATTTTTTATTGCACAAATAGATGCACCGTTACCAATGTGAGCAGAAATAATTTTTAAATATCTATCATTTTGTGCTAAAATTTCTTGTGTTCTATGTGCAATAAATCTATGACTAGTCCCATGGAATCCATATTTTCTAACACTGTATTTTTCATACCATTCATACGGTGTTGGATACACAAAAGCTTCCTTTGGCATGGTTTGATGAAAGGCAGTATCAAAAACCGCAACAGATTTAGCATTATGACATTTCTCATTTATAACCTTTATTCCCATCAAATTCATAGGATTATGCAAAGGTGCTAAATCACTAAGTTCATCTATTCCCTCAATTACTTTATCAGTTATAACTACAGAAGTTTTAAATTTTTCACCGCCGTGAACTACTCTATGTCCAATATACTCAATGTCATCTGCGCTATTAATAACATTATGTTCTAATAACGCTTCAAGAATGATGTCTACAGCCACTTTATGATCTTCCACTTTTCTGATATCATTTAATTTAATAGTTGGAGTCTCAATTTTAAATGTTGCTTTTTCATCACCAATTCTTTCAATTAATCCTGATGCAAGAAGCACCTCCTCAGGCATTTCATACAAAGCAAATTTCAAGGATGAACTCCCTGAATTAATAGCAATAGTTTTTGACATATTTACCTCCCTTTATTTGTAGTTAAATTACACCCAATCTTTTATTTTCATAATAGTCCTAGAATTCACCTTTGTCAATCTATGGCGCATACTAGTTTCATGGGCATTATATATAAAATATAGGTTCACTTTTTAAACAAATATTGTTATACTTTTTATATTAGTATTTATTATTAGGGGGCTTTTTATTATGGTTTTATCAAAAAAAATGAAAGAATTATCTTCAGCTGTTTTTACTGAACTAAATATACGCAAAGCTGAAATGCTATCAAAAGGTATTGACGTAATTGATTTTAGCATTGGAAGTCCAGATATACCACCATCTCCAAAGGTAATTAACATGCTTTCACAGGAATGCAGTAAAATTGAAAATTATAAATATGCAATAAATGATTCAAAAGAACTAATATCTTCAGTTATAAATTGGTATGATAGAAGATACCATGTTAATCTTGAAAAAGATGAAGTAGTTTCTTTATTAGGTTCACAAAGTGGCTTTACAGAACTCGCTTTATCTCTAGTAGACCCAGGTGATATTGTGTTAGTTCCAGACCCTTTCTATCCAATTTTTTCAGTAGGCCCTACACTTGCAGGTGCCAAAGTTCACAAAATGCCTTTACTTAAAAAAAATAAATATCTTATAGATTTTGATGCTATTGAAAAAGAAGTTGCAAAAAAAGCAAAATTTATGGTTGTTTCTTATCCAAATAATCCTACTGCCGCAACTGCTCCAAGAGAATTTTATATAAAACTTGTGGAGTTTGCAAAAGAAAATGATATTATTGTTTTACATGATAATGCCTACAGCGAATTAGTATTTGATGGCAGCAATGGCGAAAGTTTTTTAAGTATTCCTGGTGCAAAAGATATAGGTATTGAGTTTAATTCCTTATCAAAAACCTATAGTATACCTGGCTGCAGAATTGCCTTTGCAGTAGGAAATAAAGATATTATAAATGGTATAAAAACCATAAAATCCCACGTAGACTATGGAATGTTTTTACCCTTCCAAAAGGTTGCCGCAGAATTACTAAATGGTCCTCAGGATTATGTTGATATAGTCAAAACTACTTACCAAAAAAGATGCGATTTGCTTATTAATGGATTAAATGAAATCGGATGGACTATAGATAAATCTCAAGGAAGTATGTTTGTCTGGGCTCCAATTCCTTCAAACTATAACTCATCTTTAGAATTTACATTGGATTTAATGAAAAAGTCTGGTGTGATCGTAGTTCCTGGCAGCAGCTTTGGTGCACAAGGTGAAGGTTTTGTAAGAATTGCACTTGTTCAAGATGAAGAACGAATTTTAAAAAGTATAGAATGTATAAAAAATAGCGGAATCTTTTAATATCCAATTTACGTAAATAATGTTATAATTACTACAGATATTTATTTGAATTTGGAAATTTATATTGGGGGAATTATATGAAGTTTAAAAATGTTATTAATCGTTTAAAAGAAAAATACACATTACTATTAAGTATTTTAATACTTATCATTTATCTAGCATCACTAAATATTGCAGGATTTCTAGTGTCATTTTCATCAATATCCAATCTCTATACTCTTCAATTATTAGCGGAATGCGTTGGCATTATTGTAGCAATATTGATCATGCATTTACTTGGAAAAACATATGTTCTTAAAGAAAGAAGTGTAGGTATATTAAGAGGGATTTTTATAGGCGGATTTTTATTTGTTATATGCTTAATAGCATCTTTTGGAAATTTAATAAATTCACTGCTTACTGAAAATGTTTATAAATTATTGCCTTTACCGCAAATCATAATATTTATTGCTACTATGATTGGGATAGGAATATCTGAAGAATTTATTTTTAGAGGAGTTATATTAAATCTATTTATAGATAAATTTAGTAAAACACCAAAAGGTATTTATGCTTCAGTTATTGTCTCCAGTTTAATATTTGGAAGTGCACATATGACAAACGCTCTTTCTGGAATTTCTCTAAAGGGTGTATTCATACAAGCAATGGGGGCTTCCGTATTAGGTGCATTACTTGCTGCTATTTATTTAAGAACAAGAAATATATGGGTAGTTGTTTTTCTTCATGGATTTATGGATTTCAGTGCTTTACTAGGTTCAGGTCTTTTTGGAATTGGTTCAATTTATAGTGACATAAATGATTATGGTTATATAAAACTCGTCGGTATGCTTATATATCTAATTCCAACATTAGTTTTATTAAGAAGAGAAAAAACATTGGAAATATTAAAAACATTAGAAACTAAAGAAGTGGATAAATGTGATAAAGAAAGTATAGTTGAAATCTAATTTTAAAAGAGCTGTGAAATGATACAATCCCACTTAAGTAGACATATGAAATAATTAAATTTCATTTATCTATGGAGGTGGGATTTTATTAT
>JBGUER010000100.1:0-11943 GCA_041821285.1 Clostridiaceae bacterium | reverse complement strand
ATCTGCTATTGTAAAACCATTAGAATTATTTTTTATTATATCCATTCTTCTTTTAGTTATTTCACTTTTTATTTCAGGTATAAGTATGCAATAAGATTTTTTATCTCCACGACCTACTCTTCCCCTTAACTGGTGAAGCTGTGCAAGCCCAAATCTTTCAGCATTTTCTATTATCATTATTGTGGCGTTTTTAACATCAACTCCAACTTCTATTACTGTTGTGGATATTAAGACTTTTATAGTACCTTCTCTAAATCTATTGAAAATATCTTCTTTTTCTCTGGATTTTAATTTTCCATGTAATATAGCTATATCAATATTTTTTAAATATGTAGTTTTTAATTCTTTATAAAGATATTCTACTGAAGTTAATTTGCTATCTTCATTATCGTCAATAAGTGGACAAACTATATACCCTTGACTACCTTTTTCAATTTCAGATAAAAGAAAATTATAAACTCTATCCCTTTTATTTTTAGTTACATAATATGTATCTATTTTTTGTCTATTTGGTGGTAGCTCATCTATTATAGAGAGAGACAAATCACCATAAATATATAAAGACAGAGTTCTTGGAATAGGTGTTGCTGTCATAACCAATACATCAATATTTTCACCTTTGTTAATAAGCTTAGTTCTTTCTAAAACACCAAATCTATGTTGTTCATCTGTTATTACAAATCCTAAATTAGAAAACTCAACATTTTCTGTAAGTAGAGCTTGTGTTCCAACTATTATATCTATGGTGCCTTGTTTTAATTCTTGTTTGATTATATTTTTTTCTTTTTTAGAAGTACTGCTTGTGAGTAGCGAAGTTCTAATTCCAAATGCTGCTAAATATTTATTTATTTCTTTGAAATGTTGATTAGCTAGTATTTCCGTAGGTACCATAAGTGCAGATTGATAACCATTTGTTGCAACGTTAAACATAGAAATTATAGCAACTATAGTTTTCCCAGAACCAACATCGCCTTGCAATATTCTATTCATAGGATTTGAGCTTTTTTCATCTTCTAAAATTTCTCTAATAGATTTATTTTGAGCCTTTGTTAATTGGAAAGGCAAACTGTTTTTTAATGGAATAAGTTTTTTTGAAATATTAAAACTTATTCCATTTTTATTACTGTTGAGATATGAACTTATAAGTTTTATTTTCATAGAATATGTAAAAAGTTCTTGGAATTTCAATCTCAAATTAGCTTTATTTAAATCTTCAAGATTTTTAGGACAATGTATATATCTTATTGCTTGATCTAAAGATATTAAATTATTGTTTTCTAATATTGAGTTTGGTATATTTTCCTTTATTTTTGTTGTATCTAATATGGTATTTACAGTTTTTATAATAGTATTATTATTTAAACCTAAAGTTGTGGAATACCTAGGTATCATAATAGAAGTATTAGTTTCTTTTTCTATTTTTGGATTAATAATAAATATACTTCCTTTAAATAGATTCACAGTTCCCCTTATATAATAATAATTACCCATTCTAAAACTATTTGTTATGTAAGGCATATTATAATATCTTGCTGTTATGTTTTTATCATTATTAGAAAACTTTATATCAGATATTAGCTTATTATTAGATTTATATGGTTTATTGATTTTTTCACATTTTACTTTAATAACTATCATATCTTTATCTTTTGCTAAACTTATATCATCTAAAAAAGTTATTATATCATAAGTTCGTGGAAAATATAACATAAGATCCACAACTTTTTCTATTCCAATTTTATTAAATTTATTATAGGTTTTTTCGCCAATACCACGTACATTAAGCAAGCTAATATCTAATTCCATAATACCTCCAAGATTAGTTCTTAAAAAAAAAGCCCTTAGGCTTTTTTATTCTACTGAAACAATAAAGTAATATAAAGGTTGTTTACCTTCATAAAAATGAACATCAAAATCATCATATTCATCTTCAAGTTTAGCCCTATAAGCTTCGATTTCATCAGCTTTAGTATCTTTTCCATAAAATACAGTAATAAGTTCACTATCCTCATCAATCATAGAGTCTATAACTTCATCACATACATTATAGATATTATCTCCAACAGATACAATAGATTTTGAAACCAATCCAATTATATTTCCTTCTTTAATATCTTTTCCATCCATTTCAGTATCTCGGACTGCGTAAGTTATTTGACCTGTTTTAACAGAAGATATTGCTTCTGTCATAACTTCAATATTAGATTCTAAATCTTCATCTTGATTAAATAAAGTTAAAGCAGTAATTCCTTGAGGAATTGTTTTAGTAGGTAAAACTACAACATTTTTATCAGATAATTCAGCAGCTTGAGTAGCAGCCATAATTATGTTACCGTTATTTGGAAGAATTATTATATTATCTGCATTTATTTTTTCTATTTTTCCTATAATATCTTGAGTACTAGGATTCATAGTTTGACCACCTTCAATTACATAATCAACACCTAAATCCTCAAAAATTTTCTTAATGCCTTCTCCCATAGCAACTGAAATAAAGCAATACTTCTTATCTTCTTCAATTTCAACTTCCATTTCTTCATTTTCCTGAGTGTTTGCCATTTCATTTTCATCTAATAAAACATGTTTATGTTGCTCACGCATATTATCAATTTTAACTTTTGATAATTGTCCAAGTTCAAGAGCCATAGATAAAACAACACCAGGTTCATTTGTATGGATATGAACTTTTATTATATCTTCTAATCCAACAACTACCATTGAATCACCATATTTTTCAAGATCATATTTGAATTTGTTAATATCAGCATTATCAGCTATAACAAAAAATTCTGTGCAATATCCAAATTTAATATCTTGTTCACCTAAATTTTTAGCAGCTTGATTTTTAATTTCTTTGGTTTGTTCTTTGAAAGATGTTTCAGTTATGTTATTGTTTAAAACATCAAACATTCCTTTTAATAGTATTAAAAGGCCCATTCCACCAGCATCAACTACTTTAGCTTTTTTAAGTACAGGAAGCATATCAGGAGTTTTTGATAATACATATTCACAGTGATTACAAACCTCTTTAAAAAGATTTGTAACATCTTGTTCTTCACTTTTTTCTGCAAATTCACCAGCAGCTCTTATAATAGTTAAAATAGTTCCTTCTGTTGGTCGCATAACAGCTTTATATGCTGAATTAGATCCTTCTTTAAGCGCAAGCTTAATATCATCTGCATTAGCCTCTATCTTACCATTTAAAGCCTTTGAGAAGCCTCTGAATATTTGGGACAATATAACACCTGAATTTCCACGAGCACCCATTAGAGCTCCTCTAGAAACCTTTTTAGCTACATCGTCTATTGAAATTAATGAACTATTCTTTATTTCATCTACAGCTGCTTTAAATGTCATAGACATATTTGTTCCAGTATCTCCATCAGGAACTGGAAATACATTTAAAGAATTAACATATTCCTTTTGATCCTCAAGACTGTTTGCAGCATTTATTATCATATTACTAAATATTTTACCATCTATTTTTGAAAATTCCATTTGAGTAACCCTCCTAGACTCTAACTCCTTGAACATTTACAGTTATAGTTGAAACTTTAAGACCTGTAAAGTTCTCTACATTGTATTTTATCTTTTGAATTATATTATTAGCAATAACGGATATTTTTGTACCATATTCAACTATTATATACAATTCAATAGATAAATTATTATCTTTTGAATGAATTCTAACTCCTCTTGATAAATTTTCCCCTTTTAAAAGCTCCCATAGACCGTCTGTAGCATTTTTAGAAGCCATTCCAACTACTCCATAGCATTCCATGGTAGATAAGCCTACAATCTTAGCTATAACTTCATCTGCATAATTTATATAACCTAAATTAGTATTTATACTACCTATCATAATAATCCTCCTCATATTTTTAATATATAACACAATTCTATATTAAAAATCTAATATATTCAAGAGTATGATAAAAATATATAAATAATATTACTAATTTACTTGCAACTGGATATAGATATATGATAAGATATTAATGTTTCAATCGAGAAATGTTATCCTTCGCATAAAGGAGGTGTTTTCAGTGTCAAGAGTATGTGAAATATGCGGAAAAGGTGTAGTTGCAGGTGTTCAATACAGTCATTCACACCGTCAATCAAAAAGAACATGGGCTCCAAATGTAAAAAAAGTTAAAGCAGTAGTTGATGGAACACCAAAAACTGTTCAAGTTTGTACAAGATGCATGCGTTCAGGAAAAGTTCAACGTGCAGTATAAAATAAGAAAAAGCAGCTAAGCTGCCTTTTTTTATTAGAGAGAAATGTATGATTACCTTATAATTTTCATATGAAATAATGAATGTTTAACATTTTTTATATGAAAATATTAATTTAAAATCATACATTTCTTTTAGAGAGAAATGTATGATTACCTTATAATTTTCATATGAAATAATGAATGTTTAACATTTTTTATATGGAAATATTTTGTGTAAATCATACATTTTTTTTGTTAAAAAAATAGAGCTTTTTCCTACAGAAAAAGTTCTAATAATGATTTATTATATACCAGCCAAGAAAAACTAATCCGCCTCCAACTAGTAGGAGCCAGCCCCATATAGGGACAATTATACATAGCATTATTCCTATTCCAATAAGTATAAGGCTACAACCAAAATTTTTTTTATATTTACATTTACATTTATGTTTCATAATAAAACCTTAGAATTGCTATATATTATTATATGCAAGTACTAAGGTTTTTGTTATTAATTAATTAATCTATAGTTTTCATTATCAATAAAATTCCCTGATCAAAATTTATATTTATATCTTTGTTCAAAAATTCATTTGAAATACAAAGAGAATCCCCAAAAACTAAATCATAATTTTCCAGTTCATATTTAGAGTTTTTAATGGAAAGATTAGACACTTTATTTCCAAAGGAAAATAAAGATAAATTTTCATTTTTATTTCCATTTATAACTATATCTTTATCTGATAAAAATAGCATATTGTTGTCATCTATTATATAAGCTTCAATTTTTTTCTTTAAAAGATAAAGAAGAATATTAATATTCCCTAAAGTATGATCAAGTCTAGTTCCTGTACCTCCAAATATAAATATTTTATCTGGTTTAAGTTCTATAGCCTTTTGAACAGCAATATATGTATCAGTATAATCTTTATCTTTATTTAATCTAATTAAATCCACATCTAAATCAATAAAATAATCAAGAGCTTCTTGACTTATCGAATCAAAATCTCCAATTAAAAAATCTGGCTTAATTCTATTATTGTAAAGAAATTCACCACCACTGTCTGCAGCTATTATTTTAGAATCGTCTAAATATTTTGATACGGTTTTATAATTTGGTGATTTTCCACCTGAAAATATTAAACAATTCATATTAAACACCCATTTTTAATCTTTTTATATTTCCTTCTACATCATTATTTTTAAACACTGCAGAACCTGCAACTACAACATTTGCACCAGCTTTAGCAACTTCTTTTATTGTAAGTTCATTTACTCCTCCATCTACTTGAATAAGCAAATCTTTATTATATTTTTCACTTAGTTCTTTTACTTCTTTTATTTTATCTATAGAATAGTCTATAAATTTCTGTCCTCCAAATCCAGGGTTAACAGACATAATTAAAACCATATCTAATTTCTTTATTAAATTTTTAATTGAATCAACATTAGTTGATGGATTTAATGCAACTCCTGCTTTTACACCAAAACTTTTTATATAATCTATAGTTCTATCAAGATGAGGTTCTTCTTCATAGTGAACTGTAATAATATCTGCTCCGGCATTAACAAAGTCTTCTATATATCTAGAAGGTGACTTAATCATTAAATGAACATCAAAAGTAAGTTCAGTTAGTGGTCTGATACTTTTGATTATTGGAAATCCCAATGAAATATTTGGAACAAAATTTCCATCCATAACATCTATATGGATCATATCTGCCCCGTATCTTTCTAGAGATTTTATGTCCTCTCCTAAATTTGCAAAATCTGCGGATAATATTGATGGTGCTAATTTTATCATTTCCATTTCCTCCTTGAGTTAATTTCTTCTAATACTTTAATATAAAATTCATACCTTGTTTTATCTATTTCTCCATTTGATAGAGCTTCTTTAATGCTACAACCTACTTCTTTATTATGTGAACAATTATTGAACTTGCATTGTGATTTGTAATTATCAAATTCGGGGAAAAGATTTTCTAAATCTTCTTTTTTTATGAATTCACAATCGATTGATGAAAATCCAGGGGTATCAACTAGAAAACCTTGACCTACTTCTATTATTTCACAATGTCTTGTAGTATTTTTACCTCTTTTAATTTTTTTACTTAGCTCCCCTGTTTCCATCAGCTCATTTCCAACAATTTTATTTAATAAAGTTGATTTTCCAACACCAGAAGGTCCTGAAAAAACTGATAGATTGCCTTTTAAATTATTTTTTATATAATCTAATCCAATTCCTTCCTTAGCAGCTATATAAATTACCTTATAATTTGTTTTTTTAAGCATATCTTCAATTTGGTTAGAATCACTACCTAAATCAATTTTATTTATACAAACAATAGCTTTTATATTAAAATATTCACAAGTTATTAAAAATCTATTTAATAAGTCAATATTCATTTCTGGATTTTTAATTGAGAAAATTATATAAGCTTGAGTTATATTTGCAACTGGTGGTCTAATTAGTTTGTTTTTTCTAGGTAGAATATCTGAAATAATAGGGCTATCATCTTCGGTAATAATAACATTATCTCCAATCATTGGTGTTAAATCTTTGTGACGGAATATACCTCTAGCCTTGCATTCAATTATACCAGTACTTGTCTTTACGTAATAAAAACCACCTATACCTTTTACTATTAGTCCTTCCATAGGTCACTCCCTTAGTTTGTATCTAGATTTATTTTTATAGTTTGTGGTTCATATTCTCCAGCATCTTTATCTTGACTTATTATAGGATACTTATCTAAGTCACCTTGAAATAAGTTTCCATCACTATCATAATATTCAAAAATAAATCCATTATCTTCTAATTTTGATATTGTATCTAAAGCTTTATCTATTGTCTTGTATTTATTTTTGAAATTTGGGATATCAAAAGTAATGATTTCTTCTACATAATTTCCGTAATAATTTACGCTTATTTCAGAATCTTCATTTACATCATTACCTTTTGAAATATCTTGAGAAATAATTAATCCGTTGGAAGAAGCATCTATTTCATTTGGAATTTCTTTAGTTTTTCCAAGTTTCAAACTATTTGCTTCAAGTAAATTTTTAGCTTCTGTAAGTGATTTTCCAATAAGGTCTGGAACTTTTGATAAATTTATTTGAGCGCCTTTACTTATTTTTAAATTTATTTCAGTATCTTTAGATACTGTTGTATTAGCTTCTATACTTTGACTGATTACATTACCTTCTAAAACATCATCATTAAAATCATATTCTACTGTTCCTACTTTAAGTTCATAATTTTCAAGTATAGATCTAGCTGTAGTTTCATTTATATTCGTAATATTTGGAACAGTTATTTCACCTTTTCCAGAACTTAAATAGACTTTAATATTTGAGTTAATTTTTACGCTTTGACCTTCTTCTGGTGAAGTTTTTACAACTAAACCTTCGTCTAAGTCGCTTTCAATACTTGAAGAAACAACAAATTTAAGATTAGCATCTTCTACAATTTTTTTCGCCTGTTCTTCTGGTAAACCTACAATAGATGGAACAGCAACTGAATTTGTTTTAGGCGTATAAAAATTCTTATATGCTATGAAAAATATTAAAAATAAAGATAATATTGAAATTGAAACTATAGCCACTATTTTTTTTGTTTTATTCTTAGGCTTAGTTTTTTCGTTATTTTTACTCCTTTTATTAATTTCATCATCATCAATCTTTATAGGAGACATAACTTTTGTATATTCATCTTCTTCTTTTTTATCTGTATTTATTATTGTTTCTGGATTTTCTTTTATTCTTATTAAATCATAAAGCATTTCACGTATATTTTGATATCTATTTATTGGATCTTTTTCTATAGCCTTTAAAATTAAATTATTTAAATTATTATTTATGTTCTCATTTAAAAATTTTGGTTCTAAAACTTTTTCTTGAATATGCTTAAGTGCTATAGATACAGGACTGTCCGCATCGTAGGGTACATTTCCTGTAACCATTTCATATAAAACAATACCAAGAGAATATATATCTGTTCTTTTGTCTATATAGCTTCCACGAGCTTGTTCTGGTGAGAAATAATGAGCTGATCCTAAAACCTGATTGGTATTAGTCATAGTTACAGAAGATGATGCTTTTGCAATTCCAAAATCAGCTACTTTTATAGCACCATTTTTAGTAACTAAAATATTTTGTGGTTTTATATCTCTATGAATTATATTATTATTATGAGCTGCTTCAAGTGCCCTTGCTATTGATATAGCAAAATCTAAAGTTTCGTCTATTTTAAGCCTTCCATTTCTTTTTATTCGTTTCTTTAGTGTTTCTCCTTCTACATATTCCATTACAATATATGATATATTTCCCTCAGTGCCTATATCATATATATTAACTATATTATTATTAGAAAGACTTGCAGCAGCTGTAGCTTCCATTTTGAATTTTTCTAAAAACTCTTGATTATTTATATATTCATCTTTTAGAATTTTAACAGCTACAAATCTATTTAGAAGATGACATTTTGCTTTGTACACATATGCCATTCCACCTTCTCCTATTTTTTCTAATATTTCATATCTATTACCTAAAATAGTACCAATCAATTTTAACACTCTCCTTTTATCAATATGGCAGTTATATTATCACGACTTCCGTTTTCTTTACTTTTCATAACAAGATTTTTCAAACTATCTTGTAAATTAGTTTCTTTTATAACATCATATATTTCATAAGGAGAAACTTTGTTAGATAATCCATCTGTGCAAAGTAAAATATATAATACGTTATTAAGATCTATTTTAAATATGTCTATTTCTATAAAATCATCAGTTCCAAGAGCTCTAGTTATTATATTCTTTTGTGGATGGGATATAGCTTCGCTGTTAGTTATTGTACCATTATCTAATAATTCTTGAACATAGGAATGGTCTTTTGTGATTTTTTTTATATAATCTTTTTTAATGACAAAGCAGCAAGAATCACCAACATTTGCTACTGTCATATTATTTTCATCTATAATACAGGCAGTTATAGTAGTTCCCATTCCTTTTAATTCTTGAATTGATTTGGAATTTTCATAAATAAGTTTATTAGCAGTAACTATAGAACTTCGAAGAAAATCCTCCTCATCGATATAACTATGTAGATTATTAAAATTATTAACAATAGTGTCTACAGCCAGTTTGCTGGCAATTTCGCCCCCATTATAGCCGCCCATACCATCAGCGACTACATATAGGTTTTTATTTTCTATAGACTTCGCTGAAGTGTAATCTTCATTCAGTTCCCTGTAATTTCCAATATCAGATATTATTTCATACATATATATATCCCCCTTAGTTTAATTCTATATAGCTTCTTCTAAGTTGGCCACAAGCAGCTTCAATGTCTTTTCCCATTTCTCGCCTTATCGTTGCTTCTATATTATAAGAATTTAATTTCTTAATAAATAACTCTATTTCTTTATTATTAGATTTTTTATAATTATTTTCTTTTATTTCATTTATAGGAATAATATTTACATGACATAGCATCCCACCTAAAAGTTCCCCTAAGCCGATAGCGTCTTGTATGCTATCGTTTGTATTTCTTATTAAGGCATATTCAAAGGTTATTCTTCTATTTGTCTTTTGAATATAATAATTGCAAGCGTCTATAATTTCTTTGATAGAATATTTATTTGCAATTGGCATAATAGATTTTCTTCTATCATCTTCATATGCATGAAGTGAAATAGCTAAAGTTATTTGAAGATTATTATCTGCTAGTTCATAAATTTTTGGAACTATTCCGCAAGTTGATAGCGTAATATGTCTCTCCCCTATATTTAAAGTATATTCTGAAGTTACAGCGCTAATAAATTTTAATACGTTATCATAATTATCTAAAGGCTCACCACTTCCCATTAGAACTATATTAGATATTCTTTCATCTATGTCATTTTGTATAGTTATAACTTCTCCTAGCATTTCATAAGAGGCTAAATTTCTTACTATACCATCAATTGTAGAAGCACAAAATTTGCACCCCATTCTACATCCTATTTGAGTAGATATACAAATAGAATTTCCAAAATGATATTTCATAATAACAGCTTCTATTATGTTACCATCTTCTAAAGATAGTAAATATTTTATTGTATAACCATCTTTAGAAGTATATTTTTTTACTATTTTGGGTAAAAAAACAGAGAAATTTTCTTTTAATTTTGCTATAGTGGATTTTGAAATGTTTTTCATTTCATCAAAATCATATACGCCTTTATAGAGCCAGTCAAAAACTTGATTAGCCCTAAAAGGTTTTTCACCTGTATCTTTCATCCATTTTTTAAGTTCGTCTAGATTAAATTCGAATATATTTACCATTTTTATCTTTTCCTTTTATGTAATTTAGCTATAAAAAAGCCATCCATGTTTTCATTAGGAAGTATGGTTAAATAGCCAGTATCACTATATATCAAGTTTGATTTTTCTCCAAAATATAATTTGTCTAAATAAAATTCTTTATGCTTGTTTAAAAACCAAGTAATATTATCTTCATTTTCTTTTTTATTTAAAGTACAAGTAGAATATATCATAATACCATCCTCTTTAAGATAATTGGATGTAGATTCTAAAATTTCTCTTTGAATTTTAATTATACCTTGCAAATCTTTTTCAGTTTTATCCCACTTTATTTCAGGTTTTTTTCTTATTATTCCAAGTCCAGAACAAGGAACGTCTATAAGAATTCTATCAAAAGAATTTATAAATTTAGTATTTAGCTTTCTAGCATCGTTTAGTCCTGTCTTTATGGTGTCTATTCCCAATCTTTTAGCATTAGAATTTATTAATTTTAATTTTTTTTCATGGACATCAAAAGCGTAGATTTCTCCTTGATTTTCCATTAATTCTGCCATATGAGTAGTTTTTCCACCAGGGGCACTGCAAAGGTCTAATACCTTATTTGTACTAGTTAAATCCATAGTAGGCGCAACTAGCATAGCACTTTCATCTTGTACTGTAATATCCCCTGCTTTAAACAAAGGATTATTCTCTATATTTCTACCCTTGTGTATAGAGATAGCTTCAGGACATACTGACCCTTCACTGATGCTATAGCCTAATTTTTTAAGCTCTTCATAAGCTTTATTGTAGTTTGTTTTAATGGAGTTAACTCTTATTGTTATAGTTGGAACTTTATTTAATCCTTCTAAAATATCTTTCGCTATTTCTTCTCCATATTGATTTATAAATAATTTAACCATCCATGGAGAAAAAGAATACTTTAGAGAAAGAGTCTCTATGGGATTTGAACCTATTATAGCTTTATTTTCATCTCTTAAATAGTTTCTAAGCACTCCATTTATTAGTTTAGAATATCCTAAAGATCTTTTTTTAGCTATCTTAACAGCCTCATCTACCACTGCGTAACTAGGTACTTTATCTAGATATATTATTTGATAAAAGGATATTCTAAGCAAATTAGTAATGTAATTATCCAATTTGCTTAAATCCTTTATGTATTTTGCTATTGTTTTATCTATTGTATATTTATATTTTATAGTTCCATAAAATATTTCTGTAAGTAGTGGTATATCCTTATCATCTATATTAGCTTCTTTTATTCCATTATTTAGAACAATGTTGGAGTATCCACCTTTTGTAAACACCTTATCGAGTAAATTTACAGCTATTTTTCTAAAATTATCCATTAGTTTCTCCTATTACTTAAAACTAAAAGCCTTAAAAGTTGTGCTAGTGACATTAATACTGCAGCTACATAG